>CAZXBD010000079.1:0-13210 GCA_964638305.1 uncultured Geobacteraceae bacterium
AAAGGAGACAAACCAGAATGAGTGGTGCCAGACTGGAAGTCATCGAGCGCAACTGCAAAGGCTGCAGCATCTGCGTCGAATTCTGCCCGAAGAATGTCCTGGAGATGGACGTCTTCCTGGTCACAGTTCCAAGACCGGAAGACTGCATCAAATGCATGCAGTGTGAACTGCTTTGCCCAGACTTCGCCATCAAAGTCCATGATGAGTAAACGAACTATTTCAATAGAGGAGAGTAGACGTGGCTAAAAAAGTTGCTCTGTTACAGGGGAACGAAGCTTGTGCGATGGGTGCAGTTTATGCCGGCGCCAAGTTCTTCGGTGGTTACCCTATCACCCCCTCGACCGAGGTCGCTGAAGTTCTTTCAGTCGAGCTGCCAAAGGTCGGCGGAAAATTCATTCAGATGGAAGACGAGATCGGTGCGATGGCTTCAATCATCGGTGCGTCCTTGACCGGCGCTAAGGTTATTACCGCGACCTCTGGTCCTGGCGTCTCCCTCAAGCAGGAGTTAATCGGCTATGCATGCATCGCCGAGGTCCCTTGCGTTATCATCAACGTTATGCGTGGTGGTCCTTCGACCGGCATGCCGACTGGCCCAGGTCAGTCCGACGTCATGCAGGCCATGTGGGGTACCCACGGTGACCATGCAGCGATCGCATTAGTTCCAGACTCCTGCCAGGAGATCTTCACTGAGACCGTTCGTGCCTTTAATCTGGCCGAGAAATACCGCATGCCGGTACAGGTTCTCTTTGACGAGATCGTTGGTCACATGCGCGAGCGCATCGAGTTCCCCGAACCGGGCGACCTGGAAGTTATTGATCGTGAAGCACCTTCAGTCAGTCCTGCAGACTACAAACCTTACGATTCCACCAAGGGGCAGATTCCTCCTTTGGCAGACTTCGGCTCTGAATACAAGTATCACGTCACCGGCCTGAACAAGGCAGATGATGGTTTCCCGACCACCAAAGCCAGCCTGGTCGACGCTGAAGAGCGTCGTCAGATTGACAAGGTCATGGACAATGTCGCCGACATTGAGTCGAACGAAGAGTACCTGACTGAAGATGCCGATGTTGTTATCTGGGCCTACGGTTCAACCTCCCGTTCTGCCCGTTACGCTGTCAACGAACTGCGTAAAGAAGGCATCAAGGCTGGTCTCTTCCGCCCGATCACCCTCTGGCCCTTCCCTGAGAAGCGCACAGCAGAGCTGGCAGTACAAGCCAAGGCGATCGTCGTAGCCGAAATGAACCTCGGCCAGATGATTTTTGAAGTTGAGCGCGTTGCCAAGGGTAACTGCGTAGTTGTTCATGAAGGCAGAGTTGACGGTGATCCGATCAATCCTGGCCAGATCATGGACAAGGTTAAGGAGGTACTCTAATGGCTTACGATTACGAAAAGTCGATCCGCCCCGGCAAGCTACCACACATCTGGTGCCCCGGTTGCGGTCACGGCATTGTTATGAAAGGCCTGATCCGGGCCATGGATACTTGCGAGCTTGATCGCAAGAACACCGCTATCGTTTCCGGCATCGGCTGCGCAAGCCGTCTGCCTGGTTACCTTGATGCCTGCACCCTGCACACCGCACACGGTCGTGCGGCGGCCTTTGCAACTGGTGTCAAGATGGCCAAGCCGGAAATGAACGTCATCTGCTGTGGCGGAGATGGTGATGGTACTGCTATCGGTGGGAACCACTTTATACACGCCTGTCGCCGCAACATCGACATGACTTACGTGCTGATGAACAACTACATTTATGGCATGACCGGTGGTCAGTTCTCACCTTGCACACCGACTGGTGACCTGGCTTCGACCACTCCTTATGGCAACCCCGACCCGATCTTTGACATCTCCAAGCTGGCTATCGGTGCTGGCGCTACTTTCGTAGCCCGGACTACTGCTGCCCATCCTCGCGAGATTGACAAGCTGATCGTTAAAGGTATTCAGCATAAAGGTATGGCGATCATTGAAGTTATTGATGACTGCCCAACCACCTATGGCCGTCGCAACAAATTCCGTTCGGTCGTTGACATGATGAAGCGCCTCAAGACTGAGGCGGTTCCCGTCAAGGCAGCAGCCAAGATGACTGCCGAGCAACTTGAAGGCAAGTTCCTCACTGGCGTGTTGTTCGAAGACACAGAGAAGCCCGAGTACTGTGCTCAGTACGCAGAGGTAATCAAGAAGGCGCAAGGCGCCTGATCACTACGAAAAGGAGAAAGAACCATGGCTGAACGTTATGAGCTTCGCTTTTCCGGTGCGGGTGGTCAAGGCCTGATCACCGCCGGAATTATCCTCGCGGAAGCAGCGTCCATCATCGAAGGCAAGAGTGCCGTACAGTCCCAGAGCTACGGTCCGGAAGCCCGCGGTGGCGCATCCAAGTCGGAGGTCATCATCTCTGACGCACCTATCGACTACCCTAAAGCAACGATTGTTGATGCATGCCTGGCAATGACTCAAGAAGCAGCTGACAAATACGCTAACGGCATCAAAGAGGGCGGTTTGCTTCTGATCGACGCCGACTTCGTACATACGGCTCCTGAAGGGAACTTCATCGTCCATCGTCTGCCGATCATGCGCATGGCCAAAGAAGATATCGGTCGTGAGATCGTCGCCAACGTGGTTGCTCTCGGCGCGGTCATCGGTTTGACCGGTGTCGTTGCCAGAGAATCCGGCGAAGAAGCAGTTTTACGGAAAGTCCCTGCAGCTTTTAAGGACCTGAATAAGAAGGCCTACAGCATGGGTTATGAAAAAGGTAAAGAACTGGCTAACTAAGTCAATTCTGTTCGTGAATACAGAAAATGCCCGACAGATAAATCTGCCGGGCCTTTTTGTTTTTGCGAATCATCACAATCAACACACTCTTGTACTACAGTAAACTTATGTGTTATTGGGGTCACACATTTCACAAAAAATGCATTTTGTGCAAAAAATATGAAATGTGTAGATCTGACCCTAAATACCGGTACCCCAGTCAACAACATCGTTACATCAGAAATAAATAAGGGGGCAGAATCAAGTTCCGCCCCCTTCGTGATTAGCACAATTTACCCAACTGGAATCAGCCCTCTTCCTCCAGGAGGCATTGCTCCGCCAAAGCAACAGCTTCCTTGGTACCGATAAATACCGGTGCACATTGATCAAGAGTCTCAGGATCGATATCCAGAATTCTCTGTCTACCATTTGAAGCAGCGCCACCAGCTTGTTCAACCAAAAAGGCCATGGGATTCAACTCGTAAAGCAGACGTAACTTACCTTGCGGATTATCAGTAAGGTGCGGATACATGAAGATTCCACTCCCCTTGATCAAAACCTGGTTGATATCTGGAACAAACCCACCCGAATATCGTAACTTCGTACCGTTTGCTTCGAGAGAACGAACAAACTTCAATGTCCCTGGAGTATACTTGCTGCGCAAACCGCCAGGAGCATATATCTTGGCCGGCCCTTCCAACTTGATGTTTTCTTGAACCAGGTCGAATTCCATCAGTTGGTTCATGGCAAATTCATGCACACCCTTTCCGGTTGAGACCACCATGGTTGTGCGTGGGCCATAAAGAACATAAAGGGCGGCGACCTGATTACGGCCAGGCCGCAAAAGATTGTCCCCCTCGAAAATCGAAACAATCGTTCCGACAGCAAGATTAACATCAACAAGAGAAGAACCATCGAGAGGATCGAAGGCAATCGAATAACGACCGTTGTTCGGAACTGTTACCTCTACGACATCATCCACCTCTTCCGAAGCCATCTTGGCTATAACACCGGAATACATCAATCGTTTCTGAATGATGCGATCAGACAGGACATCAAGTTCCAGCTGTTGCTCACCATAGAGATTGGATGTCCCGGCAACACCAAGATCACCAGTACGGATCGCGTTGATTATATATTTAGATGCATTGGCTATTTCACAGATGATCCGGGTTAGATCACGATCAACACCTGTCTCGCGTAAATAACGACGCAAATTGATCTGATACTTGGTCTTTCCTCTTTCAGCCGAAGCCATAGTTTTCCTCCTTTAAATTATAAATCTATTTATTTTAGACGATCGAAGTACCAGGAGCAAGGGATGATATTAAAATGCTCTCCTTGACCCTCTTGGGTACGATGATAGACTATAAAGCAAACAATCAGGGAGGTTTACATGGAAGAGCAAGAAAAAGACCAGAAGCATCCGACACCTGAAATCGAGACCCCAGAAGAAAGCCAACCCGAGGAAGAGCATGATCGTTTCAAGGAAACCACAGAAAAGATCTGGGGAAGTACCAGGCATGCCTGGAGTACCGCAACATTCAAAGCGAATCAGTACAAAAAACTTGTGCAGAAGAAAATTGACATCTCTGCACTACACAAAAAAATCGGTGCGGCTCATTCTGAGCTTGGGAAAATGATTGATGATTTACGTGAGGAAGGCAAAAAGAACCTCATGAATCTGGCTGAGGTTAAAGAGATTCTGACCAGGCTTGATGAGTTAAAAAGCGAAGCAGCGGCCCTTGAAGAAGAAGTAGAGAAGCTCAAGACTGAGGGGCCGCCACAAGAAGCGGAACAGGATGAAGAAAATCCCGGGTAATATTTATCGCCTCAGGCTGGCCTGCCATTCCACAAGGATGGCAGGCCAATCCAGGCCATAATCCAGATAAACAGCTGACACGGCGTCCTGCCACGCCTGACCGCCGCCAATCTTTTCAAGTAGTTCCGACATCTTGTGCCAGCTGTACCTGTCGATCATAAAATATACCAGCGAATAACTCTGCTCATAGGCTAACTCGACTTGTCCGGAGCCAAGTTTTGCAAAAGACGCTGACAGAACCTCCCACCCAAGCAATTGTTTTTTTTCAGCAGCCAACTGCAAATGTAATAATGGTCGCGAATAGATTTGTCTTTCTGCCACCTCAGCCAAGCCCTCGTTCAACCAGACAGGGACGCGATGATTGCCAAGAAAATGTACCAGGACGTGCATATATTCATGGTAGAGCAGCGCCGTCAACCGGGTTGTCATACGATGCATCCCGCCAAGCGGCAGGCGAATTTTGCCGTCGTATACGGCGCCCGCCCAATCCGGAGAATTCGTAACAGCAAAAAAATCCTTTTGTGAGTAGAGCAGTACCGGCACCCTGACATCAGGATAAAAATCAAGATCGGAACCCAGGTCCGCGTATGCATCTTCAAGAGCGTCGACAATTGATGTGGCCAGGCCGTCAACATGACCGTCATCAACAAAAGAAAGTTGGAAGTTGCCGCGCACTTCATGCCCCATTTCCTGCTCCAGCTGCCACTCACGACGCACCTTATCGATGAGAGCAACAACATCATCGCCGCCGCCCAGGTTGCGCGATCTTGATAAAGCATCCAATGATTCCGCCATACGACCATCGGCATAGTGGGATTGACCCAGCAGGTGATAAACAGCAGCATTTTGTGGCGCGATACCAAGGGCCTGATCGAGTAGCGAGGCAGCCTCAGCGTACCGTCCTTGTTTGTACAGTGTCATCGCCTCGCCCTGCCAGAGGCGGATATCATCCTCGTTATATTGCCGACCCTCAATAAATGCCTCGCGCGCAGCGGACAAGTCGCCGGAAGAGAGTAATTGATAACCTCGGCCAAGATAGGCAAAAGCAAGCAAGTTTGATATCTGATTGGGATTTGTGATGCTTTCTTCAAGATCGTGTAAAAGGTCAAGTGCCTGAACATATTCCTTTTTCTCAAGCAGGTTGATGGCTTTTCCCACCTGTTGTTTTGTTGAGGCAACGCTCGCAACTGGCATGACAAGGACAATCAGCAGGAGAAGAGTCGTACGAGCAATGTAGATCCTTATTATCCCAAGGGAGAAGGACTTCATGAAGTTATGCAGAAAGATCAACATGAGGACGACATCCCGGCTGCAGAATCGCTTGCATTTCATCATGAACCAGGCCGTTGCTAGCCAGGCATTCCAGAGAATCAAGAAACATGGGGTTACCATCGAAATCACTCACAAGACCACCGGCCTCCTCGATCAGTAGAATCCCGGCAGCAAAGTCCCATGGTTTGAGATTCATCTCCCAGAAACCGTCGAAGCGTCCGGCGGCAACACTGGCCAGATCAAGACTGGCCGCTCCTGGACGGCGACAAGCTTGGGCAGTTTTTTGGAAGTGTGTGAAATAATCGTAGTTATTCGCCTTACATTTCTTGTGATTGTAGGCAAATCCAGTCGCAAGGAGAGAACGTTCCAAGGTATCTATTGTGGAGACCCGCAAGCGGCGATCATTCAGAAACGCGCCAGCGCCTCGTTCGGCAAAGTAGAGTTCATTGACATACGGATTATAGACGACGCCGAGCACCATCTCGCCACAAACTTCCAGCGCGATCGAAACAGCAAACCACGGGAAACCGTGAGCATAGTTTGTCGTACCATCAAGAGGATCAATGATCCAACGGTAATCAGACCCAGAACGACCGTAATCATCTTCCTCGGCCAGAATATCATGATCAGGAAACTCTTCACGAATCAGTTTGACAATAAGGGCCTCCGACTGTCGGTCAGCCTCAGTCACCAAGTCAAATTTGCTTTTGAATTCAACCTGGATACCACGTTCAAATTTCTCCATGAGGAGATTTCCGGCCTGACGTGCAGCCTTGAGTATCAGCTCTTTCATCATCGGGCACCTCTCATGAGTCTTGTCCAGATGCAATCGCCGGCACTGCGTCATGATCAGTTGCGATCAGATCTTCTTCCTCACACCAAAGACGGGTAGCCCCGATCACAGCGAGCGGTATGCAGAGCAACTGGAGGAACGGAATAGCCAGGAGGGTTATAACACCGCAGGAAAAACCGAGCATGAGGAATTTTCGCGCAAAAATGTAATTTTTCTGTTCACTAAAAAACAGGCGCTTACGCACCATGACAAAGCTCAAATATTCAAAGCATAGGAAGAAGAGGGTCAAACTGATCGCCAGTAGGGTATAGAGGCTGTTCCCGATCCCGGGGAGCAGATTGAGTGGCAGTATCAACACCATGACCACGACGAAAACCGACATTTTTTTAGCTTCCATCAGGACCGTCTGCAAAGCATCTTGGATAAACCGGCGGAGAGAAAAAGGTTCATCATTAGTGGCTTTACTCAAAATCCCTTCTGTGCGTTCAGACAGCAAATCATTGAATGGTGATGCCAACAGGTTACCTATCACCGTGAAGCTGAAAAACACCAACACAGCGGTCACGAGTACCGCCACAACCCAGAGAAACCAGTAGAGGACAGACCAGTACCATGCATCGCCCTGTGGTATGTATCCAACGACCGTACTGCCGAAAAAATCCAGCCCGAAATAGACGGCTCCAGAAAACACAACGGCATTAATCAGAAAGGGGATTACTATGTATTGTATGAGTCGCGGATTGCGGCGCAAAAGTCTAACGCTACGAAACGGTGCAAAAAAACCCCTTGAAAAGTTGACCACGAAACTTCTTTTTACCTGCGTTGCCATTGCGTTCACCTCATATTTTCCCGATACCCGTTCGCGGATTCTATTCCAAGCTATCATATCTCCATCTGACAGCCAACGGGCATCCCCTGGTTCTTTTCTCTTTTCTGTAGATCTCCACCTCTAAACTCCGAGATGACAGTGTCTGCCTAATTTAGAGGCTGCATCTGCCTGACAAATGAGCAAAAACCTCTTGGGTGCTTCGACAACAAACCGTAACCAACCGTAATAAAAAGGAATATTTACGGCACAAGTATTGAACTGTGAACGTGTGCAATTCGGACAATGGTGTCTTCAGGTTGCGATAAAGACGAGGAGGTCTTAATTCATGGATTCCGCAGTTCAATCTCTAACCAACTCCGGTGATGTCCTGTTCCTGATGCTCGGTGCAGTTATGGTGTTTGCCATGCACGCGGGCTTTGCTTTTCTCGAAGTCGGCACCGTCCGTAAGAAAAACCAGACCAATGCCCTGGTCAAGATTCTCACCGATTGGTCGGTTTCAACCGTAGTCTACTTCCTGATCGGCTATCCCATCGCATACGGTATTCACTTCTTCATGTCGGCAGAAAACTTGTTGGGAGCGAATCAGGGCTATGAACTGGTGCGTTTCTTTTTCCTCCTCTGTTTTGCCGCCTGCATCCCGGCAATCATCTCCGGTGGTATCGCTGAAAGAACCCGCTTCTGGCCGCAAGTTCTGGCTGGAGGTATTTTTGCCGGCCTCACCTACCCATTCTTCGAATCATTGATCTGGGGGCAGAACAGTTCCGGCCTGCAGGCCTGGTTTGAAGGAACCTTCGGCGCTCCATTTCATGATTTCGCCGGTAGTGTGGTCGTTCATTCCATGGGTGGCTGGCTAGCACTGCCCGCCGTGCTTCTGCTCGGACCCCGCATGGGTCGCTGGGTACGTGGCAAGAGCCATGCGATCCCTATCAGCAATATCCCGTTTCTGGCCCTTGGCAGCTGGATCCTGGCTGTTGGCTGGTTCGGCTTCAACGTCATGAGCGCTCAAAACCTTAACGGCATCTCTGGCCTGGTGGCTGTCAATTCATTGATGGCCATGGTCGGCGGCGTCATCTTTGCCGTCGTCGCCACAAAATGCGACCCGGGCTTTGCGCACAACGGTGCTCTGGCCGGATTGATTGCCATTTGCGCCGGATCCGACCTTGTTCACCCTTTCGGAGCATTCTTAATCGGTGGGATTGGTGCTCTGATCTTCGTTTACGGGTTCCAGTGGGAACAAGAAACTCTCAAGATTGACGATGTACTTGGTGTCTGGCCGCTCCATGGCATCATCGGCACCTGGGGCGGCGTCTCTGCTGGTATCTTCGGCTACACGAGTCTGGGCGGTCTGGGTGGCGTCAGCTTCATGTCTCAACTGGTAGGCAGTTTACTTGCTATAGCCTACGCTCTTGCGACCGGTTTTGCTGTATACAGCGTGATTATTAAAGTTTTCGGCTTCCGGTTGGAGGACGAGGCAGAGTTCCGCGGTTCAGACCTCGCGATTCATAACATCACAGCTTACCCGGAAGACAAGGTCAGCTGAGTATTTATCTGAAGTTTCTGAAAGACAAACGGCCGCCGGGATTCCCGGTGGCCGTTTGTCTTTTATGTCAGGCAAGGCTATTGCAGTCGGAAACAGCTGCAAGAGTCAAAGTTGCCACAGTCTTCTCGTGAGCCTCAACAGTCTGCCAGCAGCTGAACAGCATGGATTAAGAATAAACCTGATTCCGCCCGCCCTTCTTTGCCTTGTAAAGAGCCTGGTCAGCAGCTTTGATCAACTGCTCCGGAGTGGTGTTCTTATCATCTCGGCTAGCAACGCCAATACTGACGGTTACCTGAAGCTTTACTGTCCCGGACTTTTTTTTGTGCAACTTTTCAGGTTTCTTTTTCGGCCTTTTACGCCCCCTCAGAACAAACCCGGACCGGGCAATCGCCTCACGCAATTCTTCGAGATGGGGTAGCGCCCGCTCCATATCCTTGCTCGGAAAGATCACAGCAAACTCCTCGCCGCCATAGCGATATGCGCGTCCACCACCTGTGACACGGCGCAGACAGGTGGCAACCATGCGCAGAACCTGGTCTCCAACATCATGACCGTGAGTATCGTTGACTTTTTTAAAGTGGTCCACATCAACCATGGCAACCGTATAGCGGCGACCGACCTTAAGCAGGAACTCATTCATGGCCCGGCGCGCGGGAAGGCCGGTCAATTCATCGCTGAAGGCCATCCTGAAGCTACTTTCAACAACAGCCACCGTCAGCAGGAAAGCTGCGACGCCTCCCCACAAAGCAAAATGGTCCGGCCACCAGAAACCGGCCACAACAGAACCAAGGACCCAGCAAAAGCTACCTTCCAGGGCGTCCGGTTTCTTGCAGAAACGAACCAGCAAAGCAACCGCGCTGAGGAGTATGAACAGTATCGCAATCTGCGAAAAAGGGGCCTTTGCAAGAAAAGCACTGGCAAAGAACGGACGACCCAGCCATGCCATCACTTCTCCTGCCAGGGAATGATACACCCAGACAACCGCCCCCAACTGCAGCATGAGAGTGACCAGGCGCAACAAGCCATGCCAGGTAAACAGGCCACGCTCAGTCCACCAGCCGTAGAACACCAGGTTCAGTGGAACCAGGATTGGGGCTACCTGCAGAAGGTACTCACGGCCGAAAGGTGTTGTTAGAGTCAACGCCCGCTCGACAAGGACCAACAGAAGGATAGTCCAAAGCACACGGGTTCGGTTAAAGCGCCAACCGAAAAACAAACTGGCGGCAGCGGCCAGGTACGGAAACAGTGCAAGCAGAGGCTGCCAGGCATCAGGAACTGCAATATGAAGGTGTAGATATAGTGCCGCAGAAAATAGTATTCCGGGGACAATCAGAAGAAGAAGGTATCTAAGTAAGTGCATAACTTGAAATCATAACTCCAGGTAATACAGCGAACGTTAATTTATCATAACTAAGTACTTCTCTGCCAGAAGAAGCGAGCACCGTTGTTCGGTTAGTGGCCACCGGCAAACAGGCAAGTCACAATCAATAGCAAGTGGTTGACATATGTCCCTGACTCGCGGTAGAAGCCTTGCCATAGCTTATCTGTTAATTTCAATTTTTCCTTACGACTTTGATGCAGAAGATACTGTTCCTTGGAGAGTGCAATGAGTAATGCAGCAGAAAACATGATTCTGGATTTCAGCGACAAACACGTTGCCTGCGGCTGGGAAGCTATTGATGATCGTATCATGGGAGGGCTTTCTCAGAGCCAACCGGAATATGTCAGCAACGCTGGGTTGCGTTTCGTTGGCGTTGTATCTCTCGCAAACAACGGCGGCTTTGCCTCAATCCGTTCAAAGTCATGTAGTTGCGACCTCAGCACAGCAACCGGGATCACACTTCGTGTCAGGGGCGATGGTCGAAAGTACAAACTCAGCCTACGTACCGACAGCTACTACGACGGCATCAGCTACCAGTCAGAATTCGACACGAGCAAAGACGACTGGCAGGAAATTCAACTGCCATTCAAGAGTTTCAAGCCGACTCACCACGGCCTCGAGTTAACCACCGCAGCCCCCATGGACACAACACGCATTCAAAGCTTCGGCCTGTTTATCGCCAACCGCCAGGAGGGAGCCTTCCAAGTAGACATTGCCTGGCTCAAGGCGGTGGTTCCCGCCAGTCAAAGATGACAGCGCCAAAGTAACAGGCCCCGATAAAATCTTATATGATATTTAAAAAAACAGGAGAACTTCTTGTCGCAGAGCTTATTGAAATCTCCAGAGATGAAGGCAGGACTCTCATCCTAACGTTCCTCGAAACACCGGCAGCCCTACCCGAGAAATCACCTTAATCGGCCCCCTCGACTGAAACAAAAAACAATATCTACTGTACAAAACTGATGTTAATCGAAAAAGCCTGGGCAAGAGTCTCCCGGGCTTTTTGTCAATAGTTCAGACTTCCATCCTTCCAGTACTTGGTTCCGGCCAGGTTAACCTTTGCCATCAGCCCGGCTTCCGACATAGTGTACATAGTCGTCTCGGCATCGATCGATATTTCTCCGGTTGTTGCCGCGCCCTTATCTCGTGCCTTGGCCGCGGCATCAGCCTGCCCACCAAATTCCCAGCCGCTGGAGATAAAAGCGTTAAGGGCCCGAGCACTGTGGAAAACGAACACGACACGGATGTCCTGCACTCCAAGACCCAGTCCGAGGTCAACCTGGGCCATCTTCATGTAGGTTTTATGACCGGAAGACTGATCAACAGCCACACCATAGCCCCCCCCTCCACCAATAAAGATATACTGAACGTTGACGTTGCTGAAAACCGCGTAACCAGACGCCGTGCTGATCACATCCCTGGCAGTGGCGCGCTGGGAATACAGCCGGGAAAGAGTTTCATCGTGCATCGCTACAATTGCCGACCGCTTCTTTTCGGGAGTGTCTCCTTTTGGAGCAAAACAGGCGCTCAGCGTCAGGAGAATAATGAGGCAAAAGACCACAACCTGAAACATTTTCATTCTCTTCACCTCTGGTTGTTTTGTACATGGATAAATTCACACTGTGATGATATCAGGATATTGGGAATCTGCATCAACTCGGTTACACTGAATTTGTTGAAGTATGACTCCTAAGGCTTGTCAGCACAGAGTCTTTCCATAAAAGATGCCCAGGAGTTTAATTTTTAACCGTGTCACGTTATTCACCATGGGTTTTTCAGAAGATCAACCGACATATTCAAAACTCGCTGTCAAAATTAACTATGAGTTGAAATCCACAAAAAAGGAGATAAAGGATGCACACCTTTCTATGGTTCATTGTGATGACTGCTGGACTGATTCTTTTCGGATGTGACTCGTCGGAACAACCTAAAACAAAAAAAACACCGGCAGCAAAGCAAGAGGAGAACACCAAGGTTGTCGTACCAGCAGTAGATGAAGCACAAGCAGTTGCAGACAAAGCACAAGAGATAGTTGAGCTTACGGGAAAAATGGCAGAGGGCAAAATTGAGGAACCCGCCGGATCTGCTTCGGCTAATGTCGAAGAGGCAGTCAAAGGAGTAGATGGAGCCATACCAAAAGTTGAAGAGCAAGCGGCCTCGACTGTGGCAGCAAAGAAGAATGCTGCCGAAAAGCCTGTAACGACAACCCAGAAGACTGCCATTCCTCAGGTGATTACTCTCGAGGCCAGTTACGGCAATGTTACTTTCCCACATGGCATGCACGCCGACAGCAGTGCATGTTCAGTCTGTCACGGTGATGGGGTTCCCGAGGACTTCGATATCACCAAGGAGGTCGCGCACAAGCTCTGTAAAGGTTGCCACAAGGATGAAGGTGCCGGGCCTACAGGTTGTAAGGGATGCCACAAGAAGTGAGCTAACCTGTAATTAGCACAAAGCACTTAAATAAAACCGCCGGATTAGCTTCGGAGGCAGGAAAAAACAAGGCCGCCAGGTCCTGAAGACGTGACGGCCTTGTGTCAAGAAGCAACCTGACAATAAATCTGTAGAGAAAAGTGTTAGAAGGTCAAAGTCACATTCAGGCCACCCAGGACTTCGCTGTCGATCGCCATCTTGGCATCATCGCTGATCCCTGAGGAGAACAAAAAGGATGGCGTGACCGAGAGCTGGTCAGTTATGGCATAGTCAACACTGGCGCTTAACTCGTAGTTATGCCAGTCAGTGTAATCGCCCACAGAGTAATCGCTCTCACCGTTGTAACCAACCAGAGCCCCCAGACTCAGGCTCAGGCTCTCCATCAGGTCAAAGGAATG
>CAZXBD010000080.1:0-3658 GCA_964638305.1 uncultured Geobacteraceae bacterium
ATACCGGCGCCAAGTTCGGCATGTGGCTCTTCCTCTTCACCGAGGTCTTGCTCTTTGGCGGACTCTTTCTCCTCTATGCCGTCTACCTGGCCCGTTATCCCCAGGAATTCATTTCGGCCGGCAAAGAGCTCAACGTATGGTTTGGTGGTGGCAACACCCTGGTACTACTGACCAGCAGCCTCTTTGTTGCCATTTCGATCACCGCCCTGCGCCGTGGTGCCAAGCGACTCTGTCTTGGCTTGCTCAGTGCAACCGTTGCCTGTGCAGCCATCTTCATAATCAATAAGTACTTTGAATGGAGCGCCAAGATTCATCACGGCATCTATCCTGGCTCGGCTCATCTGAAAGAGATGCAGCCCGGTGAAATGATGTTTTTCAACCTCTATTACCTGACCACCGGTCTCCACGGCCTGCACGTGATTATCGGCGCCCTGATTCTGGTCTGGGCCATGGTCCTGATCAAAAATGACCGAGTAAATGCCAACGATTGGGTCATCCTCGAGAATGCCGGTCTCTACTGGCACCTGGTTGACCTGATCTGGATTTTTGTCTTCCCGCTTTACTATTTGATTTTGCATTGATGAACTGGTAACCCAAAAGCTAAACATTCAACGAGAGGCGCGGAGTCGCTGAGAAGTGATCATTTTAAAACCTTATTTTTTGCTTTTCCCGGCGTCTCCGCGCCTCCGCGTTGAATTTTAAGAGGTGTTTATGACCGAAGAACATGCCCATATTGTCCCATATAAAACGTTCACGATTGTCTGGATTGGTCTGCTGGCCCTCACCGGTATAACTATTGCCGTTGCCCAATATGATCTGGGTGCGTTGAATGTCTGGGTGGCCCTTGGCATCGCCATACTAAAATCGGGCCTGGTCGTTGCTGTCTTCATGCATATGAAGTATGAGAGCCGCCTTTTCAAGTTGTCGCTATTTGCGGCGCTGGCGATCCTGGCGATTTTTATCGGCTTGAACTTTTTTGATGTTCTTTATCGTTAGGAACCTTTCGACCTTGACAAGCCGTAGCGAGGGATTGGATGTTCGAGTCCAGATTTATGGGAATTTGAGAGCTAATAGCAAGACTATTAGTCGAAGATTACCGTGAATCTGGGCCGATCAGCCGATTACGCAGTAGGCTTTTGTTAAGTTTGACAGGTTCCTCTTAGGAGAGATTGTGAACACCCAACCCTTGATCACTACCACTGAAGCTGTCGACAAGGTCTTCTATGTCATCTTTGGCATAAGCGGCATCGCCCTGCTTGGTATCACGGTAGCCACGGTTTATCTTTGCTGGCGCTACAACCGCAAACGATATCCTGTGCCGCTCAGTCAGAAGGACCAAAACGTCTGGCTCGAAGTCACCTGGACTGTTATCCCAACGATTCTGGTGGGGATAATGTTCTGGTATGGCTGGGAAGGTTATCTCTCGCTGCGCCGGATCCCTGACAACGCCATTCCGATAAGTGGCTCGGCACGCATGTGGTCGTGGCTCTTCACCTACGAAAACGGCAAGACCTCAGACAAACTCTATGTACCGGTTGGCCAACCGGTGAATATCAAGCTGACAGCTGAAGACGTATTGCACGCTTTTTACGTACCTGCCTTTCGCGTCAAGCGCGACTGTGTCCCGGGGATGGAGACCTATGCCTGGTTTGTCGCAGAAGAGCCTGGCAGTTACGATCTCTTCTGTGCAGAGTATTGCGGTGTTGCCCACTCGGAAATGATCACCACGGTCGAAGCGATCCCGGCCGCCGAGTTTGCCGGCTGGTTAGCGGAAAAACCTGTCGCCACAGATACTGGCAAGAACCTGCTTCAGAAACATGGCTGTCTCGGTTGTCATTCTCTTGATGGGGCACCGATGGTTGGCCCGAGTTTCCAGGGCATTGGCGGTCGCGAGGTTGTCGTTACCATCAGCGGCGAAAAGCGCACTCTGACCACTGATCGCGCCTACCTGGAAAAAGCCATTCTGGACCCGGGCTCCGAGATCGTTGAAGGATACCCGGCGGCCATGCCGCCCTACGAAGGACGGATTCCCGAAGAGGACATGACCGGCATTCTGGATTACCTGATCGGACTTAACGGTGAACAGCAAGCGGACGATCCCTCGAAAAGGGATGACGCAGTAGAAAAAGACGCGGTCAAAGAGAATGACATTCCAAAAGAATCGGAGTCTCAGGAAACTTCTGCAGAACCCACCAGCTCCGCGGCACAAGGTGAAGCCCTGGCGAACAAAAATGGCTGCCTCGGCTGCCACAGCCTTGATGGAAAACGGACTGTCGGACCAAGTTTCAAGGGCTTGTTCGGATCAGATCGAATGGTAACAGAAGCCGGCCAGGAGAAAACAATCTCTGCGGACAGAAGCTACCTTATCCAGGCAATTAGAGAGCCGGGGGCCTCGATCGTTCAAGGCTACCCTCCAGCCATGCCCCCCTACGCCAACCTGTCCGATGCAGAGATCGAAACACTCCTGGACTGGTTGGAGACGTTGAAGTAAATATGTTGATCTCTTCCACAACAATCACCAGCTTGACTGCCTTAAACAGCATGTTTCGGCTGCCGTTGGCCGCCATGGTGTCGCTGACAGCATTCACTGGTGTCCTGGCTGCCGATCCAGGTGCACCCGGCCTGCTCCTCTGGTCGGTGGGGTGGGGAATTTTTCTTTTGAGTGCTGCCTGCTCGGTACTGAACCAGGTTCAGGAGCGTATAACCGATGCACTGATGACCCGTACTCGTCACCGTCCGATCGCTTGCGGTCTAATCGAACCACGCATCGGCGCAACCATTGGTCTGCTTTTAGGCAGTTCTGGGCTGATCCTTCTATCTGTTGGTTCCGGACAGATCAGTGCCTTGCTCGGACTGGCCACCATGGCCTGGTATCTGCTTATCTACACCCCACTGAAACGCATATCATCTCTGGCTGTTATCGCCGGTACTCCCTGCGGAGCGCTGCCGCCATTGATCGGCTGGCAAGCAGCCTCCGGCGAGTTATTCTCTCCGCAGATATTAGCAATTGCACTCATTATGCTGCTCTGGCAGGTTCCTCATTTTTGGCTGCTCGCCATGCCCGATCGAGACGAATTGCGGCTTGCCGGTTTCAAGGTTCTGCCCGCAACGCTCTCCAACCAGAAGCTGTTACACATCTGTCACTTCTGGATAATGGGCCTGTCATCAGTAACTTTGCTGCTGCCATTACTGCACCTTCTCTGGCAACCGTTACTGCAAGGGGCTTTGGCCGGTCTGGCCCTCACCTTTGCCATCTGGGCTTCCTTTGTACAGCGCAAGGTCCTGTTTGTAGAAAAAGCTGCCCGCAAGCTACGGTTCGGACTACATCTCTATCTTGGTCTGGTTCTCTGTATCCTGCTTCTGCAAGGAATGTTGTTCCGATACGCCATCTGATTTTTTTCTAAGGTTTCGCCGCCTTATTTCATATGAGTGGATCAGTAAAAACGAGGGACCAGCAGGAGAACTGGTCCCTTCAGGCTGCTGACAAAGCTCAGCTTTGTGTGAATTCTTGAAGTTGAAGAGGAGGCAACAGATTGTTAATCTGTTGCTCTTTTTGTTGGAATTTGTAATCCAAGGATAAAAGTAATCCAAGGATAAAAGCAAAACCGTCGGGGTTGCCCGACAGCAACGTCATTTTCTTTGTAGCGACAAAGAAAAC
>CAZXBD010000081.1:0-11138 GCA_964638305.1 uncultured Geobacteraceae bacterium
TGTTCCTACGAAGCCCGTAAATTCGGTATTCACTCGGCCATGTCAGCGGCGCGGGCTTACCAACTCTGCCCGCAGGCGATCTTCGTGCGGCCGCGCTTCGACGCCTACCGCGCTGTGTCATTACAGATCCGCGAACTGTTCCATGAGTACACCGACCTGGTGGAACCGCTCTCCCTTGATGAAGCATTCCTCGATGTCACAGAAAACAAGTTGGGGATCGAATACGGGACCCGCGCAGCGCGTGAAATCCTGCAGCAGATTCATAAGCGCACCGGGCTGACCGCTTCGGCCGGAGTCTCTTACAACAAGTTTCTCGCCAAGGTCGCTTCCGATGTCAACAAGCCTGCCGGGTTGACGGTGGTCACGCCGGAACAGGCACAGGTCTTTATCGCCGAACTGCCGATTCGACGTTTTCATGGGGTGGGACGGGTCACGGAGAAACGCATGCTGGCACGTGGCATCGCCACCGGGGCCGACCTGCGACACTGTTCATTGGAAAACCTGCAGCGCTGGTTCGGCAAGTCAGGACACTATTTTTACAATATTGCTCGCGGTATCGATAACAGGCCGGTTATGCCGAACCGGTTGCGCAAGTCGATCGGCAAGGAGACAACGCTGAATGAGGATTGTATCGACAAGGGTGAGATGATGATCATCCTCGCCAAACTAGCCGAGCAGGTTGCGGCCATGTTGCAGGCCCGCGGCACCAGTGGACTGACGCTGACGCTCAAGGTCAAGCATGACGATTTTCAGAATGTTACGCGCAGCCACACCCAGGGCGAACCGATCGATCAGGCTGATGAGATGCTGACACTGGCCGAACAGATGCTCGCCAAAACCGAGGCCGGAGCCCGCGCGGTACGCCTGCTCGGGCTGACCGTGTCGAACCTGACCACCGATATCCCTTTCGATGAAACCGCGCAGATGGAGTTGCCGTTTCCTTAACCTGCACGAATGGGACACTCAAAAGGGACACCCTCTTTTGAGTGTCCCCTGCTCTTGTGTGAGTTTACTTGATTTAATGGTCCAGTCGCCCAACAACATGGGACTCGGCTCTAAGAGCCTGCCTGGAGGCTCGATCCACCAACGTAAAGAGCCGGTCAATATCCTGTTTTTGTTTCGACACCAGATGACCCTGCACTTTCACCAATTCATAATCGAATAGATCGGTCAGACGATAAAACTCCTGGTAGAGCTCATAGTTGTTGAGCAGCCTGTTTTTGCTTGAGCGATAAGCCTGACGCTCCAGCTGTTCACGCCTGCCTGGCAAGTTGATGATATTTTGCGAATCCGTGTAAATAATCACCTTGCACCCCAGGACCTGAAGATCACTCAACGCCCACAGCAAGGTCTGCAATTCAAGCTTTGTTGAAGACGTTTGGGTAAAGCGCCTCACACGCACATGCGATCTCAACTCCTCCGGCGAAAGCCCTGGTTCAGGCACCGCGAGGTAAGCCCCATAGCCAATCTTTGACTGAGCGTGCACACTGCCATCACTAAGGAGTATCAAGTCTTGCATAAGAAAGTCAGATCCGGTCAGTCAAACCAGTTAGTGTCCATCCGGAAACTCTGGATGGACATATTAGATACCTCTTTGATATTGAATGTTCGAGGTGGGATGGATCGCTTTTTCGAGTTCTTCCTTGGCCTCCGGCTTTGCATTTAAAAGATCCTCAAACATCTCGATGATGTGCGTTTCATTCATCTCCACTTTCGTTGCAGTTTTCACAGTCGTTAAATCGACAAAAAAGCTGGTAAAACTATCCGGCAAATCGTTCACAATATCTGTGTTCAAAAAATTATGTTCATTATAGATTTGATGATACCCGCCTTTCGATTTATCAATAAAAAGCTCAATATTTTTCAAGTTTGTAATTGAGGAAGACCTGTTGCAATCCAGTGTACATTCATCATCCACAATGCTTTTGCCACAACCTTCAACCGGGTGAAGTAAACATTGTCGACTCGTTAAGAGCAAAACCGGATGATAAATGCTGTAGTAGAGTTCAAAATCTTTTGGTGTGATGATTTTCATCATCTGCTTGCGACTAATTTCATTTGATATGAATGAACCGGAACAGTTGAATTTTTCCTTTAAGCATAAAAGACTGAAGGAATTAACGATATTCAGAGAGGGCCCTGCGATCCAGGGAATCCCCTTCTTATACGCCTCGTAAGCGATCCCGGTATTGTTGGTTACAATCCGCTTCGGCTTCACCTGATCCAGGATAGCAACTGCGGCAGGATAGTCCTTGCCAATCAGAACCGAAGGGAACCACGGAGTTAAAGCCCGGTTATCCCGAAAAAGCCCTACCAGCGCAGAATAGTCTTGAGGAAAGCAACTGGGGAGTTGATAAAAGAAATCAGCAGAGCTCTCACCACACAGCTCCAGTTGCGCCCTGGAAGAGATCAATACCGAGAGACGGGGCTTAATCTTTAGATTCTTCTGCTTTTCTAAACGCGGGGTCTCAATCGGCTCAATCTCCTCTGTTGAGCCATTGAGAACAAAAAGCATTCTCTTCTTGATTAAGGTGAACTCTTTATGGGGTAAAAAAAGTCCCTTTTGCAGATTTTCACATTCCAGCTCGCCAAGAGCATGTTCCGATTCATCGATAGATTCCAGCCGTTGATAGAGGCTCTCGCAATCAAGACCTTCAGCCCCGTCCTTTACAGGAACTAACCTGGATTCAGAAAGAATCACGAACGGGGCGATGGATTTATCAGCGCTCGTAACGGAGACTTTCAGCGCCCCCGAGGATTCACCAGAGACACTTATCTGCAAAGGCGTTTTGCCAACGTCTAAGGCGGCAAGCTTTGCTTTGGCCTTGGTGATAATACCGGTTCTTATGTCGAGAAGTTCGGTGTTGGTCAGTCGGATATCGTCATCAGCAGAGCGTCTCTTTGCTTCATGAAAATATCGGGCGGAATTATCCCGGGGGTTGTCGATAAAGACATCTTTACTGAGATTCCCCATCAGGAAAGCATTGGTGAAATCCCGGTTAAACACTTGATAAAGAGCGGTATCATCGCCGCTGGCCTGATTGTGACTGTAGAAATTGTTGAGCAGATTTCGCCACGCATTCACAACCGTATAGACGTAATGAAACTTCTTCATCCGCCCTTCTATCTTTACGGAGTCAACGCCTGCGTTAGAAAGGACCTTAAGATCATTAAAGGCAGAATTGTCTTTCAGGTTAAGGGGGAAATCCTTCCCCTCCGGGGTGGTCACGTATTGCTCTCGGCAGGATTGGTTGCAGCGACCGCGATTTGCTGATTTCCCTTCAAGGGCAGAACTTATATAGCAAAGTCCAGAAAAAGAGAGGCAGTTGGAACCATGGACAAAGACTTCACTGAGAATATTATTTTCATGGCCAACCCGAGTGAGATTTTTCAACTCATCAAGGTTCAGTTCTCTCGATAAATTGACCCGTGTTGCAGAGAGCTTACTTAGGAATTTTATCTGACCTTCATTGTGCGTTGTCAGTTGGGTTGAGGCATGGATTTTAAGATTTTTAAAATAGGTTGATAGCAGATAGAGCAAGCCCAGATCCTGAACAATAACTCCGTCTATTTTTGTATTGACTAGTTTGTTCAGCAGGTTGATTAAAGCCCGAATTTCACTTTCAACGATAACGATGTTGATCGTTATAAAGATTTCGCAACTGTTTCTATGGGCAAGAGCGACAAGACCGGTTAAGACATCAAGTTCTATATTGGTGGCCCGCATCCTGGCATTAAAAGTATTCAGCCCGAAGTATATCGCATCGGCACCAGCCACAATGGCAGCCTTTACAGATTCAACATCCCCGCCTGGTGCGAGTAGCTCAATTTTTCTTTTCATAGGGTTGATCGTAACTTAATTTGATCAAAGACGTTCCAAAAAACACTCTCTAAAAAAGGGGACACACGATTATGTGGCCCCTTTTCCTATAAAAACCGCCCTCCACTGGCAACTGCTCAAATTATTAGAACAGAGATTATGTCCCTCGATACCTTGTTAATAGTTTGTTGCAGGAAGTCAAAACCGGTGAGTCGCGTCCCGCCAGACGCCAGACTTTTACCCGGAAGCAAAAGGAAGCAAAAGGAAGCAAAAGTGCCTTCACCTAGTGGTGGGCATATTCTTTCACCAGTTTTCGGAGGCTTCAATTATCGGTAAGTTGAGGAATCCGGCCCCTTGCATAGGGGGGCCTTGCTGGGGGTGCTTTTTATGCGCGATAGAAATTAACAGGAATTGTTAAGCGCCTTATTTTGAATCTCCCCTGCGCCAATAATCCTGCCAGAGGTGGCTGGCCGCATCCCGACTAAACGCCTCCGGCTCCCGGCAGAGACAGCCCTGGTCTTGCTCCAGTGTCTCTTTATTTGGAATCAGCGCCAGGCATTGGCAAGGCCGTTCAGCAACCGGGAAACAACAACCGTCAATCCCGAGGAACGAGCATCCAGAGGCCAATGACCGGGGAGCAGGAATCGGCACACCAGACTTCTCCCATAGCACCAAGCCCAACCCGGGTAAACGTTCGCGCAGTTGCTCAAGCGACAAATGTTTCCCTGAGCAAAATATCGCAAAAAAACGTTCTGGATCGACCCAAACGCCAGGGCTTCCTTTACAGCAACGCCCGCCACATTCTCGGCAGAGAAGCAAATTCAGAGAGTCTCTTTTTTTTAAAAACATCGGCTAAATTCTCGGTAAAAAGTCAGCGGTAATTTTCACACTTATAAAGCGGGACACTCTATTTTGAGTGTCCCCGATTCCTTTGTTTGAACTTTTAAACTAAGGACAAAACCGGCGAGTCGCGTCTCGCCAGACGCCATACTTTTGCCCGGCAGCAAAAGTAAGCAAAAGTGCCTTCACCTAGCGGTGGGCATATTCTTTCGCCATTTTTCGGATGTTTCAATTAATGACACACTGAGAAATCCGGCCCCTTGCATAGGGGGGCCTTGCTGGGGGTGCTTTTTATGCACGATAGAAATTAACAGCCAGCGGTGATTAGATTGGGGACACATAAGTAATGTGTCCCCAATCTTTCAAGTTCACTTCCATTCGGTCGGATCAACTTGATAAAATTTGTGTAACTCGTCGAACAGCTCGGGATGTTTTCGGCGCAACTGCAGCGGTTTTTCAAAAAAAGTCTCCGAAGCAACGGCAAAAAACTCAGCCGGGTTGGTTGCGCCGTAACTGTCCATCACCGTTTTTTTGCCTTTATCTACCCTTATGCACAAACGCTCGTATTCCCGAGATAAGACCTGAGCCCAGGTTGCATAACATGAAGCCCTCGATAAAACCGGCGCACCGTCTCCGGCCCCGTCCTCCTGATCCAGTTGGTGGGCAAACTCGTGAATTACAAGATTGTGCCCGTCAGCAAAATTCTCCGCACCGTGTTTGACGCTGTCCCAGGCCAGCACCACTGCGCCGGTACGCCAGGATTCACCGAGTCGTACCGATCCTTGCCCCTGATCGTTTTTAACCACATAGGTACTCGGATAGACCAACACCGAACAGAGCTTCGGGTAATTACGCACTTTGCGATTAAGTAGCAGCAAAGAGGCCTGAGCGGCGATCGTCACCTTAATTTCATCGTCAAGCTCCAGACCACCGCAACCCTCAAAAGATTTATCATAGAGGAATTCCTGCGTGTATTCCTGTAGCTGTTGCTGCATCTCCGGTGAGAGTTTGGCGTAGGGAGGAAGATTCTGCCGGATGATCGCAATCCATGCTTGTGGCAATGTTCTGGTAAGTGCGCGGCGACGCTGGCGGCGTTTATTGAGGATAACGCCGACCACTATCAGGAACAGGAGAAGAATGAGTAGTTGGATGAAGTTTATGTTCATGGGAAAGCTTCGGTTCTCAGAGTTCGAGATCGGGGACACATAAGTAATGTGTCCCGATTTTTAATCAGTCTCACACCCCGACTTCACCCGCCCAACTTGCCCACCCTCAAGCCGAACCTTGATACCGTGCGAATGAAACAGGCTCTTGGTCAAAAGATTCTTAACCACCCCCTGCGTCAGCTCTCCGCTACGTTGATCTTTTTTAAGAACAATCATAACCGCCATACCCGGCGTGAGGTCTTTGCGATGTTGTCCATTCATAGATTATTCTTTCATCTTGTTCTGGCTCTGATTCTTGACTATGAGCCCAAACAACGGGGAGACCATATAGCCCACGGCTGTGGCAAAGACGATGAGGAGAGGCACGGTATAGTGATCACGATGGATCCCTAATGCCAAAAGGAAGAGAAACGCACCAAGGACAAGCACCCGCACGGCTTTGGGGATTTTCGGCAGTATGGAGCGACCGAAATGGGCATAAGGCACACGGGAGACCATCAGCAGGGCGGTTACTGCAATGATTATCCCACTGGTCACATCGTTGGCAATTAATACACAAGTGGTGCCCACCATCAGCGCGGCGGCGGGTGATGGCATCCCTGAAAAGGTGTTCACCCCCCCCAGGATTCCCTGCTTTCTCTTCTCGACGACAAAGCGAATCAGGCGATACACCGTCGCGCCGACGTACACGCACGCCAGCACTATTCCGACCCACTGGTGCGAAAACGATGCTGCGGCTATCAGCCCCGTGGTGAGCCCAAAACTCGTCCCGTCGGCCACATCGTCGAACAATTCCCCTTTAGGGGTGGAGCCCCACCGCTCTGCGGCACGGCCGTCGAAGAGATCAAGGAACTGTCCCAGAAACACCAGTCCAAGGGCGTAGACCAGGGGATGACCGGTGAGCACCACCCAACAACCAGCGAGCCCGCATAGCAAATTCATGATGCTCAGAATGTTGGCATACCAATAATTGGGGACGAGCTTGAAGACCGTAGAGCAAATAGCAAGTCCCGTGCAAATTCCTAAAAGCGGTTGAATAGTGCGACCAAGGAACGGCAGCGGCCCATAAATCAAAACGAGACCTACGACGATCAGGAGTACGACCACGAGAAACGTCTTGGCTTTACCAAACAGGTTCGCAGCCTTAACCTTTGTGAATCGCCTGGAGATCTGACCGGTGACATCGAAAGCCAGGAACAGAGACACCAGCACGGGGTCCAACCACCCTCGCCAGGCCATGTAAATCAGCATGGGAGAGTACATCAGTTTATCGGAGAAGGGATCAATTGACTCCCCCTCCTCGGTGTGCAGATCGCACTTGCGGGCGATATCGCCATCGGTTATATCGGTAATCATCCAGAAGGTGAAGAAGAGAAAACAAAGCCGCGGATAGCCCATATGCAGCATTGTCACGGAGATAAACCCCATGGGATATCGAGCCCGGCTGATGGAGTTAGGGTGGAGCCAGAAGTGGCTGCGTACCCATGCTATCTGCTGGGGTGTTCGCAGAAACCGGATCACAGAAAAGCGCTCCACGCCTAGCATCAACAGAACAGGAATTGCGATCTCAATCAGGATTGAACTATAGATAGTCATGGATTCTCGAGCAAATAGTTAAGATTTGGTTCTTGAGTCAGGGCTCTTTTCAAATGCATATTACATTATAATAGGTATTATGTCCCCCGACTTCTATAAAAAGGGACACGACAGGGACACTTCCGGAAGTGACCCCGATGCCCTAGCAGCCTGTCGGACAATCAGGGCTGAAGCGAAAGTTTGACTGTTTGAGGACAGATTTTGGCTCATTTGAGAGTAATAGCCGTAGCTATTGGTCGAAAAGGAGCTGAAATATGGACCAAACAGACGAATTTGCAGCCAGTTTATTGATTGTCCGACAGGCTGCTAACACTGGCACACAGCACGGTCGAGGGAAAGACGGGAATCAATTGGATCATCTACATAAGAACAAGAAACCGGGCAAGCTGAGGAAATCCGGAGGGATGACCATTCTCCACGAAGATCGGGATCTCCTCGTGGTGGTGAAACCCTCAGGACTGCTGACCGTCGGCACGGCACGAGACAAGGCGCGCACGGCCCACTACCTGCTCAATGATTATGTTCGTAAAGGCGACCCGAAATCGCGCAACCGAGTGTACGTGGTTCATCGCCTCGACCAGGACACCTCCGGGATTCTGCTGTTTGCCAAAAGTCAACCGGCCAAGCAGTTCCTGCAGGAGCATTGGGGAGAAACCGGCAAGCACTACCTGGCCATCGTCCACGGCCGGATGAAGACTCCTGAGGGCACAATCTCCACCTATCTCGCCGAGAACACCGCTCTCAACGTCTACTCCACCGGTGACGCCGCCAAGGGCAAGCTCGCTCATACTGAGTACCGGGTTCTGCAGGAGACCAGGGAGAGCAGCCTGGTGGAAATTCATCTGCTCACCGGCCGCAAACACCAGATCCGTGTACACTTCGCAGATCAAGGGCACCCTGTTTTGGGAGACCGGAAGTACGGCAACATCACTCGGTCGGCGAAACGACTCGCCCTGCATGCCAGCAGGATCAGTTTCCTCCACCCCTTCAACGGCAGGCGGCTGACCTTTGACACCGGGATGCCGGAAGATTTTGTCAGGATGTTGGGGCAGAAGTGTAGTGGTCAAAGGATTCCGGACCCCAAGGCTGATTGAACTTAAATAGGTTGCTTAAATAGCGAAGGCCACCATCTCAATTGATGGTGGCCTTTTTGTTTAGCAAGTCGGGTTGTCCCATGTCGAGGGCTGCCCCCGTTATTCTCGCGCTTGTTTGCCCCGCTTCAAAGCCTAGCCATGGCCTCTTCGCGGGCGTCGTCGATCTCCTGCATGATGAGGTCTTCGTCGACCGCTTTTTCGATGCGTGCAAACTGGCCGGTCAAGGCCATTCCCGGCTTCAGATCGCCGTTTTCGTAAATATGCCAGATCTCCGCAGCAAAGTCCGTTGCGAGGAGTTCGGGCGCGAACTGACCGAAATAGGTGGCGAGGTTGTCGACGTCCCGCGTGAAGAGCCGCTTGGCGTTGTTGTTGGCGGCGGCGTCGATGACCTGGGGGAGATCGATGATCACCGGCCCGTCGCCGGCGAGCAGTATATTGAATTCGGAGAGGTCGCCGTGAATGAGTCCGGCGCACAGCATGAGCACGACCTGATCGATCAGCAAACGATGGTACTCGCGGGCCAGCGTTTCGGACAGGCGCAGGTCGTTGAGACGCGGGGCGACAGCGCCGTCACCATCAACGACCAGCTCCATGATCAGGACCCCTTCAGAAAAGTCATAGGTTGCGGGTACACGCACCCCGGCGGCGGCCAAACTACGGAGGGCATCACCCTCGGCGTTTTGCCAGACCTCCTCCTGTTCCTTGCGTCCGAACCTCGAGTGTTTTTCCATGGCGCGAGAGCGGCGACTGCTACGGACCTTGCGACCTTCCGTGTACTGCGTCTGCTTGTGAAAACTGCGATGTTGGATATCTTTGTAAACTTTGGCGCAACGGGTTTCGCTACCACAGCGCACCAGGTACACATCTGACTCTTTGCCGCTCATCAATTGGCCAAGAACCTCGTCGATCAGGGCATCCTGAAGCAGGGGTTCTAGCCTTTTTGGGACTTTCATTAAATACTCTTCTCTCCGGTTTTGGTGCGCAAGAAGCTATCTGATTAACAGGAACCGACTGCGCAACGCTATAAATAACGGCCTGAAATCATGCTTGTTTCAGGCCGTCTCACTTGTTTCCAATGCTGACCAACAAAAAAGGGACCAATTGGTCCCAGTGAATGAAAAGTCGTCACTCTAAATGATTACTTCTTTGCAGCTTTCTTCTCTTGTTTTTCAGCCTTTTTTTCTTTCGGGGTTTTGGCCGAAGCTTTCTTAACCGATTTCTTACTGTCTTGACCCTTAGCCATGGCTTTTGCTCCCTATCGTTTAAGATTATGATGCGTATTCACCATATACGAAGCATTATACACTATAATCTGGATCTGGGAGCGGTTATTATAGAGTTTCGTTGCAGCTATTCCCTGCACCCATACCTGCCTTTATGGAATTGGTGAATTGAGAACACTCTTACGGGACACCCTTGCGTGAGTGTCCCCGATTCTTGTTATTGAATCCCCAACATTCATTCCTTGCGAAATCACCTCAACCTTTTATCCTTTAACAATAAGTACCTAGCAGCCTGTCAGACAATCAGGGCTGAAGCGAAAGCTTGAATGTTTGAGGACAGATTTTGGCTCATTTGAGAGTAATCGCCGTAGCTATTGGTCGAAAAGGAGCTGAAATATGGACCAAACAGACGAATTTGCAGCCAGTTTATTGATTGTCCGACAGGCTGCTAGTTATCACTCTTTCCAGAAGGAGCACCCATGGTCGACCGTCTGCAGATCACCAAAAACTGGTTACCCCGCTACACCGGAATGCCTCTCGATAACTTTGGCGAGTACATTTTGCTGACCAACTTCCGACACTATATCGATATGTTCGCGGACATGTTCTCCTGCGATATCCAGGGAGAGAGCAAACCGATGCAGGCGGCAACCAACAGTGACGGCCTGACCATTGTCAACTTCGGCATAGGCTCAGCGAACGCAGCCACGATCATGGACCTGCTGAGCGCCATCAATCCCAAGGGCGTGCTGTTTCTCGGCAAATGCGGAGGGTTGAAGAAATCATCCGAGATTGGTCACTTCATACTGCCGAATGCCGCAATTCGCGGCGAGGGGACCAGTAACGATTACTTCCCGGCCGAGGTCCCTGCGCTGCCCTCGTTCAAACTGCACAAATTTGTTTCCGAGAAGATCCTCGAACTTGGTCACGATTACCGAACGGGCGTGGTTTACTCGACCAATCGACGCATCTGGGAGCACGACCAGGCGTTTAGGGAAAAACTCCAAAAGTTGACCAGTATCGGCATCGACATGGAAACCGCAACGATCTTTATCGTCGGCCACTATAATGTCATCGCTCGTGGTGCGCTGTTGCTGGTCTCGGATGTGCCCCTCACCCCAGAGGGAGTCAAAACTGAGGAATCGGATCAGATGGTCACTCAAAAATGGGCTGACAGCCACTTGAAGATTGGAATTAATGCGATGACTGAGATCGGTGAAAAGGGAGAGAGGATTAAGCATTTTCTGTATTAACAGAAATAAGAAATACCATGTAGGTCTCTACGGTAGACTTGGAAGAGGTTCCCACCTCGAGTCAAGCCAAAGGAGGTCAGCATGGCACATTACAGTTTGTCAGCCCTGAAGTCATTCGTTGCAACCCATCACTCAGAACCGTTCTG
>CAZXBD010000082.1:0-58835 GCA_964638305.1 uncultured Geobacteraceae bacterium
CGCTGTTCACAACCCACCAGGAAGAACAATAGAACTGCCCACAAAAACCTCACGGATTACTCCTTTGCAAAGGGAACGTCAACAGGGTCTTGCACTATCCTGTCACTCATTCGTGCTTGATTGTTCAGGCAAAAAAACGTCGGGCAAGTACACTACCTCGGCGCCCGGCGGAGGGGAGAGTTGAAAGATCCCGGCACGCAAATCTCCGTTCGTTTCCAGATCTGAGAACTCGAGATTGATCGTAGCGCCCTTCTCGGGAATATCAAGGCTGAACCGATGCGGGAAAGAATCTCCCGGCCCCAGGAATTTTGCATATTCGATTCTTATAAACAGATCATTTTTTTCGAAATAGCGCACTTCAACGAGCTGTCGCAATTGGTTAAAAACCAACTCCTGGCGATGCAGGGTGCCATGACGTTTCACCAGCCAGCCACCATCCTGAAACGCAAAAGCTTCTTCCCGCCAGGCATCTATGATCGGTGGTTGATAAAGTAAAACTCCGACCAGGTCTGTCAATTGCAACGGGATATGGACGAACAGGCCAAGGTTTTCCGGTGTCGCTGCACCGGTATAAAAAAGGTTTTGTGACGGCAGGGAAACACCAAGTTTTCCATCCTCGGCGGCAAGCAAGAGTAAAGGTGAGCCGAAGGGGCTCAAAGCCTCTGCGCGAAGACTCGCAGGCCTTTCAGCCAGGAGGACCTGAGTACCGTTCAAGGAGTTTACAGGTGTTTTCACCTTGACCTTGGCCAGGCCTTGAATGGAGACAACCCGAGCAGACGACTCATACCATCCGAGCATGAGTTCATCGGCAAAAGCTCTACTCACCGGTTCGCCAACAAGCCGCTCGCCAACCGGTGCGCAGGCAGACATCAAAGCTGAAAAAAGCAGTAAGGCAAAGAACAGATAACGAGTGAGCACTGGCCAACCCTCAAGGCACATCTGCAAGGCTTTCAAGTTTCTCACGAAGAACAGAATTGTCCGGTTGCAGCTTGAGCGCAGTCTCAAAGGCTGCTCGTGCCCGTTTCAAGTTATGCAAGGCGAGATGAATATCACCGAGGTGTTCATAGATGACGGCATCATCGGAAAGCTCGAGGCTGGCCTCTTCAATGACCCTGAGAGCTTCCAGCAAACGCCCTAACCGGTAATAGACCCAGCCAAGAGTATCCAGGATGTGCGGTGCCGGTTTTAACTCGACAGCACGTTCGGCGTAAAGCAGTGCTTCGTCGAGGTCACGGTTCTCGACTGCCAGGGCGTAGGCGAGGAAGTTCAAAGCCTCGGCATGCTGGTCGTCAATGGCAAGCACCTCCCTGGATGTCCGCATGGCCTCGTCATGGCGACCGGAGCGTTCCAACAGCAGCGACTTCTGATAGAGAAGTTCAACATTCTCAGGATAAAGATTGATGCCCCGCTCAACCGTAGCAAGAGCAACATCAATCTCGCCGCCAGTCATGTAAAGCGAGGCCAGGTAGTTGAATAGCTGTGGGCGCGGCTGTCCATCTGCCATCCTCGTCTCAAGCAATTCTATTGCTTCGCCAAGCCGGTCTGTCTCCAGGTAGATATAGCCGATATGGGACAAAGCATCATCATAAAGTGGTGATTCGCTTTTTATAGCAAAGAAAGCCTCGAGTGCGAGATCCCACTTTAAAAGCCTCTCATAGGTCGTGCCCAGGTAATAACGGGCAGTATCAAGGTCCGGCTTCAAATCGAGCATTTCCTCGAAAACTTCTGCGGCTTCGGGCCACCGTTCCTGCTCCAGATAAATCAGTCCGATCTTGCGACGTGCGTCAAAATCTTCTGGCTTGAGCTCGACAATGATATTCAACTCTTCAAGTGCTTTGTCATAGTGCTTCATACCGACATAAACACGCGAAAGATGGTGGCGCAGAGTGAAATCGAGAGGACGCTGTTCCAGAACAGCCATGAAAACATCCAGAGCGTTCTGCCATTCCTTGAGCTCTTCGTAGAGGAGACCGAGCTCCAGGTAAGCCTGGTCCACGTCAGGTTTCAGGCGTATCAACTCACGATACTCTTCTACCGCCAGCTGATCCAGATTCGTCTCCCGATAGAGACGGGCCATAGCCATTCGCCCCGAACTGGAATCAGGATGATGCTTCAGTAACACCTTCAATTCATCTAAAGCCAGATCGACATCTCCGGTTCGCACCAAAGCGATCGCCAGATGCAGCCGGACCTGCTCTTTTTCCGGAGCCAGTTCAAGGACTCGGCGGAAATAAGGGATGGCTTTATCTGGTTGCTGGCTGCCGAAGTAAGCATTGGCCAGGCTCTGGTTTGCTTTGATGGAGTCCGGATTGCGCAAGACAACATCCTCAACCACACGAATTGCCTTTTCCGGCTGTCCTGTGGCGACGTAGAGTTCAGCGAGATCGTAACGTAAACGCTCTTCGACAGGATCGTAGTCGATAGCCTGAAGGTAGGCCTCAACAGCTCCTTCATGGTCGCCCTCAGATATCAGCATACGCGCACGCGCATATTGGAAATATGCGTTGGCTTGAGGTTCGTTCAGCCGTGACACATAAGGGGTCTCAACAGGCTTTTTTTCAACAGCGTCATCATAAACGTCAGCAGCAACACAACCTGTCAGCAGGAATGACAGCAGGAGAGTAGTTTGGCAAAGAATACGCAGGGGCATAAAGGGTTCCGTTATAAGTTGATCAACATTGGCAAAGGTAGCATAGACGACTCGTGTGGTCAATCAGAGTACACCCAAAAGCACTGGCTTTACATGCATATATCTTCTGATAATCTTTAGAGAAATCAGGAGATACAAACCGAATCGGAAACACGAACGAACACGATGACTGTATAAGAAAAGACCTGAAATATAAAAATCAGATCTTGATCATTAAATAACGGCTATGCACCAATTTCACCAACAGTTGCTCGATCCTGGAACCTATCCGGAGAGAACAGAATCCGTTGTCTTCAAGGAAACGCATATCTCGTCTGTTTATCTGACAGACAATCACGCTTACAAACTGAAAAAACCACTCAATCTTGGATTTCTCGATTTCAGCTCTCTGGAGAAACGACACCACTACTGTCAGGAGGAAGTTCGACTGAACCGACGATTCACAACAGACACCTATCTCGGTGTAGTTTCATTACGACAACAGCAGGGGAGAATTTCTTTCTGCGAGCGCGGAAAGTTGCTGGACTATGCTGTTAAAATGCGCAGGTTACCCGAGGAACGTATGCTGGACCATTTGCTCGAATCCAATGCGCCAATCCTCGCAGACGACATAAGTAAACTGGGAATGGCCTTGCGCAAAGTCGTAAAAAATGCCGAAATCTGCCGGCATGAACCTCTCCGCAACGTTGACGTGGTCAAACAGAATTGCACAGAGAACTTTCGCCAGACCAGCAGGGCAATTGGCACCTCCTTGAGCAGTGAGGCACACCTTCTGATGCAAACAATGACCCGGCGCGAGCTCCATAATCTGGAAGAGACCATGCTCGAACGGGAAGTTAACGGTTTTGTACGAGACGGACATGGAGACCTGCACGCTGCGAACATCTGCATGACTGACCCTGTCTGCATTTACGACTGCATAGAGTTCAATCGACGGTTCAGGGTAGCTGACATCGTTGCAGACCTGGCATTTTTGATAATGGACCTCGAATTCCGCAAACGCCGGGACCTGGCCGAAGCCCTGTCTTTACAATTTCAGGAGCATTCGGACAATCACAACTTTAAACAGCTGTTGCTTTTCTATAAAAAATACCGGGCCTGGGTCCGCGGTAAAGTCGATGCCATATTGGCCACCGATCCAGAAGCGAGTCCTTCTACACGGGAACATGCGGCAGAATTAGCCCGACGCTACTTCAACCTTGCCCTTGGCTACCAGCTCAAGCCGACGCTCTTTTTGACTTCCGGGCTCATGGGCGCTGGCAAGACAACGCTTGCCCGTGCCCTGGCACATGCAACGGGCGCAAAGCATCTGCGCTCCGATGTCCTGCGCAAACAACTCGCAGGGTTGGCGGAAGATACGAAAGGCAGGGAAGCTTTCGGTGCAGGACTATATTCTTGTGAGAAAACCAAGCAGACCTATGAAGAACTGTTCAATGTAACGGCAGAGGCCATCGACCGGAAGGGCAGCGTTGTCGTAGATGCTTCTTTTGCGCAGGAGAACGAACGCAAAAGGTTTATGACGCTTGCCGGGCAAAAGAACTATCCTGTTTGGTTGGTGCACCTGGAATGCCCGGACGAAGTCACATTACGCAGGCTGGATCAACGCGTTGACGATTCATCAGATGGTCGCCGGGAGCTTTTTGCTCATCAGAAAGCTGTCTTTTCTGAAATACCACCATCAAGTGAAGTGGTTAAAATCGACACCCGCAACCCAGTCGACTATAATGTCCAGTCTCTTCTTTGCAGAGCATTGACCACCCAGGAGCAGTCATCATGAAAAGGACACGTAAGCTGCCGTTAAAGGATGCCTGGGTTATCTGGTTTATGCTCGGTGTAATCATGCTGAACTACCCGTTCCTGCACATTTTCAACAAGAATGTGCTGATATTCGGCGTTCCCTTGACCATCCTCTATTTTTTCATCGGATGGCCGGTTTCCATCTTCGTCATCTACCTCTTTTCGGTCTACCTGGGTCATCACTCCGAAGAAGACTCCTCGAAAGACAGCCATGAGCACCATCAGGGTGGAGGACCAATATGATATCGTTGAGCGTTGTCATACTGACCTCCCTGCTCTACTTCGGTGTGCTATTCGGCGTCGCTTACTACGCCGACCGGCAGCGTCAGAGAGGACACAGCCTGATAGACAACGCTTCGGTCTATTCACTGTCACTAGCGGTCTACTGCACCTCATGGACCTTTTATGGCAGCGTCGGTCGCGCAGCCACCACCGGGATTGATTTTCTCGCGATCTACCTGGGCCCGACCCTGATTGCATTTTCCTGGTGGTTTCTGCTGCGCAAGATTGTCCGTATCAGCAAAGAACAGAATATAGCCAGTATCGCTGACTTTATTTCCAGCCGTTACGGAAAATCTTCCCTACTTGGAGCGATCGTCACTATCTTCGCGGTCCTTGGTATCATGCCGTACATCGCTTTGCAGTTAAAAGCGGTTGCCCGAACTTTTGACCTGCTTGTGTATCCCGTCGCCACCAGCAACACCATGCATGTCTTGCCAAAATTTGATCTGCATTTTGATTCGGCACTTGTCGTCGCGCTGATTCTCGGTCTGTTCGGCGTTCTTTTCGGTGCACGGCATCTTGACTCCTCGGAACGCCATGAAGGACTGGTCGCAGCCATCGCACTCGAATCGCTGGTAAAAATAATCGCCTTTGTCGCGGCGGGGATTTTCGTTACTTATGGTCTTTTCGACGGCTTTGCCGACATTTTCCATGATTTTCTGACCCGTTTCCCCGAACGCGAACATTTACTGCGGTTCGGGTCAGGAGAAAACTCCTATGCACACTGGCTGTCAATGACGGTTATTTCGATGATGGCCGTCATGTTTCTACCGCGCCAGTTCCATATCATGGTGATTGAAAACTCTCGTGAAGAACATATCCGCAGTGCCATGTGGCGATTCCCGGCGTACATGCTGATCATCAACCTGTTTGTCATTCCGATCGCCCTGGCGGGACTGCTGCTCAACAACGGCGACACCTACAACGCTGATTTCTTTGTTCTCTCCCTGCCCCTTCAATATGGCCAACCATGGCTCGCCCTCCTGGTCTTCATCGGCGGATTTTCTGCTTCGGCGGGCATGGTGATGGTTTCGTCGGTTGCGCTGTCAACAATGATCCTCAACCACCTGCTCATGCCAGTCATCCTGAAAATGCACACCGGGGGCAAGAACCTCGCGGTGCTGTTACTCAACCTCAAACGAATCGGTATCATCGCAGTTATCTTACTGGGCTACCTTTACTACCGACTGCTCGGTGAATCTGCCGCTCTGGTGAATATCGGCCTGATTTCTTTCGTAGCCGCCACCCAGTTCGCGCCAGCAGTCATCGGTGGACTTTACTGGCGTCAGGCAACCCGGCGCGGAGCAACGATCGGACTGGTACTGGGGTTCATCGTCTGGTTCTATACCTTACTGGTACCCTCTTTTGTCCAATCGGGCTGGATGGATTCAAGCATCGTCGAACAAGGCCTCTGGGGGCTGTCTGTTTTAAAACCCACTGAGCTTTTCGGCTTAAACGGCTTCGATTTATGGACTCACTCCCTCTTCTGGACCATGTTTGTCAACCTTGGCAGCTACCTGGCAATCTCTCTACTCACGGCACCTTGTACCGAGGAGCTGGAGCAGATTCGTAAATTCGTCGATGTTTACAACCCGAAGGTTGCAAAAGCAGAGAGAACTCGCATTACAAAAGCACCCTCAGTTATTGAATTTGTCGACCTGATGGCTAAATTCATCGGTGCTAAACAGTCACACGCAGCAATCAGTGACTATCTTGGCAGCCGTGAAATCGACGAAAAGGGGGGCCTGTCGGAGGATGAGCTGCCCAAGTTGAAGCGCTTTACCGAGTTAACCCTGGCCGGTTCAGTCGGCGCAGCGCCCGCCCGCATTATCGTTGACAAATACCTCGCTGCCCGTGGCAGTCACATGGAAGATGTTTTTGACCTGTTTGGATCAGTCAACATCAGCCGTACGGCGAGTCGGGAGCAGCTCAGCGTTCTTTACGATGCCGCACGGGCCGTTGCGAGCGGCAACGACCTGCAGTCAATCCTTGATGAAATGCTCAAGATTTTCACTGATCAGTTCAAGTTTGACCTTTGTGTCATACGCATCCTCGACGAGGAGCGTCAGACTTTGACCGTGCGCAGCCAGCGCGGGATGACGTCTGAACATTTCGGTGAATCAGAGCGAGACCTCACGACAGAAACATTCATTGGAGAGACATTCCTGACCAACAGTGTCAGCGTTGTCAATGACAGTGACTTCATCAGCAAGCCGAAAACAGCAAAAGTCATTCATCGGGAAGAGATCCTCTCTTTTGCCCACGCGCCGATCGCTATTGAAGGCCAGCCAATAGGCGTCATTTCAGCTTTTTCGCGAACATCAAAAGGGATTTTCACCTCCGAGTTCATTGAGTTGTTTACCAACCTTGCCGGACAGGTCGGTGTCGCCTGGCGAAATTCTCAGCAAACAGACCGTCTGATTACAGCCCGTGAACAGCAGCGGGAGCTGGCCATCGCCAAAGACATCCAGCTTGGACTACTGCCGACAAAAACCCCGGAAGTGCCGGGGGTTAGCCTTGGTGGAATCTGCATACCTGCCAAAGAAGTCGGTGGTGACTATTACGACTATCTGCTGCAGGAAAATGGCCGTCTGGATCTGGTTATCGCCGATGTATCAGGGCATAATGTGGGGGCCGCCCTGATCATGGCCGAAACCCGCATCATGATCCGTTCCCGTAGCGGTCAGGTCGCAAATCCGCAAGAGCTTCTGCACGAGCTCAATCATTTTTTTTACGAGGATTTGACGCAAGCAGAACTCTTTATTACGCTTTTTTACCTGCAGTACCTTTCTGACACGCGTGAAATCTTTTACGCCAGTGCCGGCCATTCGCCCACCCTGCTCTGGCAAGCAAAATCCGGGCAGTGCCTCCGCCTTGATCCTGAAGGATTGATCATCGGTGTCAAAAAAGACTTCCCCTACGAGCAGGAATCATTGAAGTTTGAGGACGGCGATGTCCTCCTTATGTATACTGACGGTGTGATTGAGGCAGAGAATGAACAACATGAGTTTTTCGGTGATCAACGACTGGAAGGCCTGTTGAAAGATCATTGTCAACTTCCGCCCCAGGAACTCATTGAACACATTATCGAACAGGTTCGCATTTTCTCCGGACACCACAGTTTCCAGGACGACGTGTCGCTGATTGTCATGAAAGCAGAGCAACCATAGCGAGGTCGGGTCAACGCATATGAGATATTATTTGCAATACCGGACGTTGTGTTAATATAGCTCAGTGGGTTGTCGCTGTTTGCGACACTCCAAATTATCAGTAAGGAGCGTTAAATGAACTTGCAGATTGAGGACAAGGGAGCAGCGGTTTTACTCGCAGTTAATGAAGAGCGTCTAGATGCTCATAATAGCGGCGAGTTGAAAAACCACATGCTCAAATTATTCGAAGAAGGCAAGAACAACCTGGTTGTCGATCTTCAAGAGGTCCGTTTCGTTGATTCTTCAGGGCTTGGAGCCCTGGTCTCCGGTTTCAAGAATGCGAGCTCTCGCAACGGCAATCTGAAACTTTCTAGCCTGCAACTCCAGGTAAAGTCGATGTTCGAACTGACCCGTCTGCATCGGGTCTTTGAAATCTATACCGACTCTAGTGAAGCCCTGGCAAGTTTCCAGCAGTAAATACGCCGCACCTAACGAACACGACCTCAAACGGGCAGAATGCGATGATCACAGACCGGATCGCCGTTGACATAAAAGTCCCCAACCAAACACGTTATCTGTGTTTGATCGGTCACATCGGCGAAAATATTGCGCGCACATTACGTAACTACAGTGGTGATCGTGAGAAACTGGCCTACGATCTGAACCTGGTTCTCACCGAGGCAATGGCCAACGCAATTAAACATGCCAACGAAGGTGACCCTGACAAAGAAGTTCATATAGAAATCAGTATCATCGAACAGCGCCTGATTATCCGGGTGTTCGATTTCGGGCACGGCTTTGATGTCAAAGAGTACATTGAACCGCGACATCCGCTTGATGAGCATGGCCGCGGCATTTACCTTATCCATACCATCATGGATGAGATTTCCTACCAACCGATTGACGGTGGGCATGTTTTGGAGATGGTCAAGAATTTGTAAGCCTTATAGACCGATTTGCATAAGCAGTAAAACAGGGCATACCTCGCAGAGGGCTGCCCTGTTGTGTTTACAGATAAAGATGAAGAAATTTTTTTGGCCATGCACTTTCGTGTGTCGTACAAGAGTTAATCTGACACGACCAATAATTAGTTACGGCCTCAACGTTAGTTACAACACTCTGTCGTCATGTTTCAAATTTATAAGAAATCCTGTCGAGATAAAATTTCATCGTGATGGGTGGCATGCTGGTCGTGACAAAAGCAATCAGCACCAGAATCGAAAAAATCTCGTCAGTTATCAGGCCGAACTGTAAACCGATTGACGCGACAACCAGTTCAACCGCGCCTCGGCCATTCATTGCCAGACCTATCACAGTTGCCTCCTTGCCATTCATACCACTCGCAAGAGCACCGGCTCCAGCACCAAGCAATTTGCCGATGATCGCTGCAAGCAGCAGAACCAGCGTCAGAAGAAGATGGGTCTTGAAAATTGAAAAAGTAACATGAAAGGAAAGACTGACGAAGAATACGGGCCCCAGGAAACCGTAGGTGATCGCAACGAAACGATCGGATATTTTTGTCATCAATTCCTGGCTGACCACGCCTTCGCGAACAAAAAGCCCGGCCATGTATGCACCGATGATGATATGCAACCCGGCTAGTTCTGCCAGAACACCGAACATCAGGGCCATGATCAGTGCAAAGGTGAAGCCCTTGGAACTACGAAAAGAAAAATGTTTGCCTATCTTTGGATAAAGCCAGAGGCCGATACCTATGGCTGCCGCAAAGAAGGCAATCACCTTACCCATGGTAAAGGCAAACTGAAGCCAGTTAATGCCACCATCGTTGGTGCCGATATCTACGATTGCTGTAAAAAAAGAGAGCGCCAACACGTCATCTATGATCGAGGCGCCGATGATAACTGGTGTGACTCTGTGTTTGGTCAGTTCAAGATCGTGCAGCACCCTGGCATTGACAGCAATCGCAGTAATCGACAAACCAAGGGAGATAAACAAACTTTGTATCAATGGCAGGGCAAAGAGTTGACAAGCAAAATAGGCAACAACAAAGGGAATAAGGAATCCGGCAATGCCAACGAAGCAGGAATGCCGGCGAAACTTCTTCAGGTCTAAAGGATTGGTTTCTAACCCGGCATAGAACATCAAGAAGAAAACGCCCAACTCCGAGAGGATAGTGAGCATTTCATTGGGAGCGATCAAGCCGAGAAAAGCAGGCCCGAAGATAATTCCAGCGGTTAACTCGCCCAAAACCGGTGGCTGGTGGATGATGCGACAGATCACACCGGTCGTCCAGACAATCACCATCAGCATCAGCAGATTGAGGGTTGGATTATTCTGTGTCATCTGGGCGATGATGTTAATAAGGCTTTCCATGTACACTTGTCATTTCTCGGGTAACAACAAAATTTCACAGCAGCACAACAAACCCGTTATATATATTTTACCATACGGCTATAAAAGCAATGGATTCCCACTCTTTCTGTTTGATCTTTAAAAGAGCACGAAGAAGGGCGGACCATTTCCATGGGACGCCCTTTAGATTATTGACAAACCTCACATTGGCTTGCATGTGGGGTTTGTTTTTTTGCGCTGCGGAAGTTGAGCCTCTTTGAATTCTTTTTTATAGCCTGAGAGCAACAGATTGTTAATCTGTTGCTCTATATTTTTTAGGGTCAGAGAAGAACCGGCGGGTCGCGTCCCGCCAGACGCCTCAGATAATTATGGGGACACAATGGCGTACATATTGTGTCCCCATAATTATTTGTATGCAAAAAAGACCTTACTCCTGGCGGAGGGCATCTCCTTTGCCAGTTTCCATAGCCTTTAAGATATGACAGAAGTAAAGAATCCGGCCCTGTTTTTGCGGGCCTTCCGGATAGTGGGCTTTTGTAACAAAAGACAAAAACCGAACCTGAGCGACACCAACCAGTGTCATAGAGGTCCAAAAGGGCCTCGGGGCTAACGGGGGAAGCGTAGGCACCTAAAAGACTCAGACAACTTTACTTGCCATCAGAAAACTCCGAGTAAGACATGCCAAGCGCAGCGCCAATGTACAGGTCAAGGACATAGTTACCTATGTCTATAAACCGTACACAAGTTTTCTTTTGCTTCGTTTTCTTTGTCGCCACAAAGAAAATGAAGTTGCAGTCGGGCAACCCCGACGATTTTGCTTTTGTCCTTAGATTTAAAATCTAACAGAAAGAGCAACAGATTGTTAATCTGTTGCTCTCAGGAGGTTGTCACCTCTCCTAATTCAATTGTTGACACAAAGCTGAGCTTTGTCAGCAGCCTGAAGGGCGTCCCATTTCCACGGAACACCCTTTTTGCTTCTTGATACGAAACAGACAGTCTTATTGAACGATCAGTGAATTGGCCATAAATCCTCAATTTGGCGATTTTTCACGTCACTCATGATGTGCCATCCATCACCTTATCTGCAAACAGGTCCACCAGCTCACCATGATGCTCAACCCGCACGTCTGCTTGAAGATCTCCCTTATAAACAGCGAAAGACATCCCTGCAGTTCGTGCCGCAGCCTGGTCCAGCTCAGAGTCGCCGACAAAGAGAAGTTCGTGGGTAGCATAATTTAGACGCCTTGCCGCTTCGTAAAGCATATCCGGGGCAGGTTTCGGATGTTCAACATCTCGACTGGTAACGATCGTCTGGAAAAGACCGTTCAGTCCAAAATGCTTAATAATAGCAGGCATGCTGTAACCACGGTTTGTCGCAACCGCCAAAGGGTAAGCTACTGCGAGTTCAGACAAAGCTTCCTTCATGCCGGGCTCTGGCTTCATATACTGAATAAACTGCCGATAATCGAGCTCTGCGGCCAGCGAGAGCGCCCTTGACGCACGCTCCTCACCCAGAAGTTGGGTAAAGACATGTGTGCTGGCTGCAGTATGGCAGAGGTGCGCCCTGGCATGGTCGGAATCTTCAACCAGAGGTTCATCGAAATGAGTCAAAATAGCGTTGTAATAGGCCAGGTTGGCCTGGCGGCTTTCAAAAAGCACACCATCGCAATCGAAGACAATGCCACGAATGCCTTTCATTGCGAGCTCCGCAAACGATAAATATAGAAGCACCCGATCAGGCCAAAAAGTATCATTGGCAGTGAGAGCAGCTGGCCCATGGTTGCACCACCCCAGAGAAAGCCGAGATGAGAATCCGGTTGGCGCACTATCTCAACCAGGAAACGGAACAGGCCGTAACCGATAAAAAAACAGAAGAAAGGCACGCCTTCAGCAACTTTTCGTCGATGCAGAAGATAAAGAATCACAAAAAGAAGCAACCCCTCAAGGACCGCTTCATAAAGCTGGCTGGGATGTCTTGGCAAAGGCCCGCCGCCAGGGAAAACCATCCCCCATGGCAAATCGGTCGTCCGCCCCCACAACTCACCATTAATAAAATTTCCGACCCGGCCAAGACCGAGACCAATAGTTGCCGAGGTCACCAAAATATCTCCAGTTAACAGAATTGGCAACTTTCGGCGCCAGCAGAAAACCAGAGCGGCAGCCACAACGCCAAGCAATCCGCCATGAAAACTCATACCGCCTTGCCAGACAGCGAAGACTTCAAGAGGTCGCGAAAGATATTGTCCAGGGTTATAGAAAAGAACGTAGCCAAGCCGTCCACCAAGAACAACACCGAGAACACCGTAAAAGAGCAGGTCGGAGACGCCATCTTTACTTAAGGCGAGGTCGCGAAGACGGGACAGGTGTCTAATCAGCATGTAGGCCGCACCAAAGCCAAGCAGATACATCAAGCCGTACCAACGAACGGCAAGTGGACCTATCTGGAAAATAATCGGGTCGATTTGAGGAAATGTCATCATAACGGACGTTACAATACCTTATCCGTCGAGACCATTCAAGGAGCCACCAAGGTGTCGCAGGATATTGGCAAAATCACTTGGCGGTGACGCCCTGAATACCATCTCTTTGCCGGTGACAGGATGACAAAATGATAGTTCCCTGGAGTGAAGCATTTGACGAGGGATATCAAGGTCGTTAATCGTCCGCGGACCGCCATAGGCAACGTCTCCAAGCAAGGGTAAGCCTGCTTCTGAGAAGTGGGCGCGAATCTGGTGTGAGCGGCCAGTTATCAATTGTACTTCAACCATGCTGGCCAGATCCATGCTTTGCAGAAGATGGTAAAGAGTCTCCGCCTGTTTCCCGCCTCGCTCGACAGAAACCATAAGGTTGGTCGATCGTCGCTTTGCCAAGTGTGAAGAGAATTTGCCTTTCTCTTCTTGAGGTATTCCGGCGACTAATGCCCAGTAAGTCTTATCGATATCGCGTCCGAGAAAAGCCTCTGTCATCTTTTTGTGGGCACGTTTATGAATCGAGAAAACCATCACGCCTGACGTATCCAAATCGAGCCGTTGTACCATGCCAATACTCGGACGCTGCCCCCTTCGCTTAGGATCCTGCAACAGATTTTGCAGCTCTGCGTAAAGTGTGCCCTGATAACGAGACGGTGCCGGTTGAGTCGCCATTCCGGCTGGCTTGTCGATTACAATCAGATCCTGATCACGGAACAGGATTCGATTCTCATCCAGTTTCATCGGAGACAGTGGTTGTCGGTCGACAAAGATTTCAATGCTTTCTCCGGTCAAGACGGTTTGGCTACATCTGCGCATTCTCCTGCCAGCGAGATGGACACCACCAAGATCTATCAAACACTTGGCCAGCGTGCGAGAGAAGATATCACTGACCTCAGAAAGATACTGGTCTAATCGCAAGCCATTATACTTGTCATCGACCTTGAAACGGTATGCTCCAGGACGAAGTGATTTATCGTGATCAGTCATAAGAAAATCGCAGGGGATTAAACATAAATCAACTTAACAAGCTAAGCATTTGTTTTGATAACAGTTTACGCAAATCTCAACAAAGCGCCTGAAAAAACAAGGATGACTTGCATTGACAGAAGGTGCACCTATGCTAGCATGAGAGATAAGAGCAACCAAGATCTTTGACAACCTCTGGAATGCGCGAGATATTCCTGATTGTGCTGACCAACTGATCGATTTCTTGCCCGGAGTCGGGTCGTGGTGAGCAAGCCCGTCCTTGAACGGGACGCCTGAAGCGCCCATACTGGGTACATTCGGCTCTAAAAGGTCCTCTCTAGGGGGTAGACATCGGTATTCTGGAGGTTGTTTTTATTTCAAGAGAAACCAGCGACATCCCGATCCATTGAAACGAAGTAAGGCCCCGTCGACTGAGACGGGGCCTTACTTCGTTTACTGCCGGTATAATTCAAGTCGAAAGGCTGCTTGATTCAGGGTACATTGACCCGTTCACGCAACTCCTTGCCGGTTTTGAAAAACGGCGTCTTCTTTGCCGAAATTTTGACAATGTCACCGCTTTTAGGATTGCGCGCCTCGCGAGCATCACGCTCACGAACAGTGAAAGAGCCAAAACCACGAATCTCGACACGGTCACCTTCAACAAGGGCGTCGCCAATACTGTCAAAAATGGAGTTGACAATCATCTCGGCTTCACGCTTGTTAAGAACATCATTATCCGTTGTCAGTTGTTCAATCAGCTCACTTTTCGTCATGACAAACCTCCTAATTAAATCCTGGCCAAAGATATTGCAAACCGACCGTACGCTGTTTCTGCAAAGCAAATTGTAGTCGATTCAAAGTTTCCTCAATAAACAGGTCTATAAATCTGGGCTTATCCCCAGGGGGATAGACAACCTTGGGCTCGCCATCAATGCCAGCCAGTTCAGCTGCGCGTTGAATCGCAACTTCCAGGTTGCCCATTCTGTCAACCAGGCCCATCTCCATCGCCCTTCGTCCGGAGAAAATACTGCCGTTGGCAATCGACCTGACAACTTCTTCATCCAACTGTCGACCTTCTGCCACCGATGCCACGAACTGACCATGGACATCATCGATAAGAGCCTGGAGAATCTCCCGTTCCGCAACCGTCATCTCACGAGCCGGTGAGCCAATATCCTTGTACTCACCGCTTTTGACAACGACACTGCTCAAACCGATTTTATCCAGCAACTCGCGGAAATTCGTGAATTCCATGATGACGCCGATGCTTCCGGTAATCGTCCCGGGATTGGCAATGATTTCACGTGCTGAGGCCGATATATAATAACCACCGGAAGCAGCTACCGAGCCCATGGAGACCACAACAGGCTTCAAAGCATCAACGGCTTTAACTTCGTCGTGAATCTCCTGCGAGGGGCCGACACCGCCTCCCGGTGAATCAACACGTAGGACAACGGCCTTTATACCGTCGTTGTCACGAAAATCATGAAGCTGTTCGATGATTTTCCGAGAGTCGGCAATAACTCCGTAAACTTCAATGACTCCGATCTTGTCACCTATGACGAAGTTCGTTGGTCTTCCCAGGAAACTGGCCACGGTAACAGCCAGAACCAGAAAGAACACGAAGAGGCCAGCCAACAGGCCCGAGGCAATCAGAAACGGTCGTTTCTTCATGGGTCTCCAAAAAAAAGCGCGTTTCCGCCTAAACGGAAACGCGCTGCAGGTTGTTGGTAAGCTTACTCGGCAGGTTCATCGCCGTTACGATCCATAGCTCCCTGCAAAAGGGCTCCGAGGTTCGACGTCGCCTGTTTCTGAGCACCGAGGAATTCCTGAACCTCTGCCTTTTCTTTATGACTGGTCAACTGCTTGACCGAGAGTGCAATCTTGCGATCAACGGTGTCTACATTCAGAACCGCAGCCTCAAAATCGTCACCGACATTGGCAACATCCTTGGGACTTTCGACTTTTTCCTGGCTCAGTTCAGAAACGTGAATCAGGCCTTCGATGCCCTCTTCAATCTCAAGGAACACACCGAAATCGGTCACAGAAGTCGCCTTGCCTCGCACAATCGTACCGGGGGCGTACTTGACCGGAATCGACTCCCACGGATCAGGTGTCAATTGCTTGAGACCGAGGGAGAATCGCTCGTTTTCACGATCTATATTAAGGACAACAGCCTTTACGGTGTCGCCTTTTTTGAAGAGTTCAGAAGGATGCTTGACGCGCTTGGTCCACGAAAGGTCAGAAATATGCACCAGACCATCGATCCCTTCGTCAACACCGATGAAGACACCGAAATCAGTGATATTCTTAACCTGTCCCTCAATGATGGTGCCGATCGGAAATTTCTCACCAATCACTTCCCAAGGGTTCGGTTCAATCTGCTTGAGACCCAGAGAAATCCGACGGTTGGGGATATCCAGTGCCAGCACCAGAGTTTCAACGTCATCTCCAACGGTCAGCAGCTTATTCGGATGCTTGATGCGCTTGGTCCAGCTCATTTCGGAGACATGGATCAGGCCTTCTACGCCATCCTGAAGTTCAACGAATGCACCGTAGTCAGTCAGGCTGACGACCTTACCCTGGACTTTGGCATCAACCGGGTAAACGCTCTCCACTTCCAACCATGGATCGGGCGTGATCTGTTTCAAACCAAGAGAGACGCGTTCGCGCTCACGGTCATACTTAAGAATTTTGATATTGATCTTTTCACCAACCGCAAGCACATCCGAGGGATGGTTAACCCGGCCCCAGGACATATCAGTGATATGCAGAAGCCCGTCGATGCCACCAAGATCAATAAATGAACCGTAGTCAGTCAGGTTCTTGACGATGCCTTCGACCACCTGGCCTTCGGAAAGAGTCTCAAGGGTATCGGAACGCATGCTTTCACGCTGTTCTTCAAGAAGGACACGACGGGAGAGAACAATATTGCCACGCCGCTTGTTCAGCTTGATAATCTTGAAATCGAAGGTTGCACCGAGCAGTTTCTCGAGATTGCGAACCGGGCGAAGATCAACTTGAGAGCCAGGCAGGAAGGCGTTGATGCCGATATCGACAGTCAGGCCACCTTTGATGCGACCAACAATCCGCCCTTCGACCACGGCACCCTCTTCGAGAGAACCCCAGATCTTCTGGCGATCAGCTTTTTCCTTGGAGAGCCCGATCAGGCCACTTTCGTTCTCACGTCGTTCAAACAGGACATCGATTTCATCACCGACGTTGACGTCAATGTTGCCCTCTTCATCCTTGAACTCGTAGAGAGGAATGACACCTTCTGATTTGTAGCCAACATCGACTACAACGTTGTCATCTGTGACCTGTACAATCGTTCCCACGACGACATCGCCAACATTCAGCTCTTGCATGCTGCTTTCGAACATTTCTTCGAAAGACTGTTCCATGTCAAGATCCTCGTCCATCTCCATACCTTCTACTTCTTCGTTTGATTTGTCGTTAATTTCCATTGTTAACCAGTTACCCCTAATTAGTAATTTCCACCGTAAAAACGGTGGCATGGCTCTAGGCCATGGTCGGCGAACATAGCATAGGCACATACAAAACTCAAACTTTTATTTTCCCAGTTCCGCGATCCGCGTAACAACTTCATCAATCAGCCAACGTGGCGTCGACGCGCCTGCCGTCACCCCGACCTTTACCACCCCTTCAAACCAATCAGGATTAATTTCGTCAGTGGTCTCGATATGCCATGTCTGCGGCTGGATTTCCCGACAGATCCTGGTCAGACGCGAAGTATTCGCGCTGGCATGGCCGCCGATAACGAACATCAGATCCACGACACTGGCAATCTCCCGAGCCTCGTTCTGGCGCACTGATGTTGCATCACATATCGTATTAAAGACCCGAAGCTCCTGGCTTTTGGCCAGGCAAGCGTCCATGATGTCCTTGAGATTTTCGTAGAGCTGGGTGGTTTGTGCGACGATCCCAACCTTCTTCATACGTGGTAACGCAGCAGCCTGTTCCGCATCGGCAACAACGTGTACCACGGCGGATCCAGAATACGAGACTATTCCCTGGACTTCAGGGTGCTCCATTTCACCGACGATAACGACGGTGTACCCCTCCTCACTGAGACCGGCTGCGTACTCCTGGGCTTTCTTAACAAACGGACAGGTAGCGTCGACAATCGTCAGATCCATTTTCTGGACTTTGTCCATCTCCGTCGAGGTCACTCCATGGGAGCGGATAATAACGGAACCGGGGGGGATATCCTCAACCTTGGTCACGACATCGACCCCTTGTGCTGCAAGGCCCTTGACAACCTGCGGCGAGTGGATCACCGGTCCGAGGGAACAGATATGTTCGTGCTCGGCGGCGGCTTCAAAAGCCATCTGGGTGGCACGTTTGACACCGAAACAAAAGCCGGCACTTTTGGCGAGGACAATTTCCATGGGTTCACCCGGGAATTTTTTATTCAACGGATTGGCGGCGTTCAGCGACCACGGCGAACATACGCTCGAGGACCTGAGGAATATCCAGATCCGTCGTATCGATAACTACGGCGTCCTCAGCCTGAATTAAAGGAGAATTGGTGCGACTGGTGTCCGCGATGTCGCGCGCCTGAACTTCTGCGATAGTTCGTGCCAGGTCAACAGCAACGCCCTTTGCCTGAAGCTCCAGAAAACGTCTCTGGCCGCGGACATCCGTAGACGCCTTGAGAAAAAACTTCACATCCGCGTGAGGAAAAACAACCGTGCCGATGTCCCTGCCCTCCAATACCACCCCGCCTTTTGCACCAAGTTCCCGCTGCCGTGAAACCATCGCCTGTCGCACATCAGGACAGGCGGCGACGGCTGCCGTCGAAAGACTGATTTCAGGAGTACGAATTTCCGCCGAGACGTCTTCTCCATTCAAGAGAACCCGCTCTCCAGACACCTCCCGTGCAAACTCAATCACGATGTCTGCACAAAGCAGTCTCAGGGCGTCGTGATCAGTGGCGCCAATACCTCTGCGTGTGGCAGCCAGAGCGACGGCACGATACATAGCCCCGGTATCCAGGTTTACATACCCCAAGTCGAGAGCAAGGATTTTACTCAAGGTACTTTTGCCGACACCGGAAGGACCATCTATGGCGATGATGAGATCTTTCATGGAACGTCCGGTAGCGCATGACGCGTGGCGCGTGGCGCGGGAAAACCCGGAAGGGGAAGAGCATCATAGTTTCCCCTGTGAAAAACAGCAGGTATTTGGTACGTAAAGTTAATCATTGAGATAAGTTTTTGCTTTCTCGTAACGCATTACTTAGCTACGCGCCACGTGTTTTATCGACAAGCGCCCAGAATCCCGGAAACGAGGTTTCCGTGCACGCCGTATCTTCTATGGTGACTCCACCTTTGGCCGAGAGTGCGGCAACAGCCATACTCATGGCAATACGATGATCGCCATGAGATGAAACCGTGCCACCATCCAGCTGTTCAATTCCGCTAATAACCATACCGTCGGGACGGGCTTCGACATGAGCGCCGAGTTTACCAAGTTCGCTCACCATGGCAGCAATTCGATCTGTTTCCTTGACACGTAATTCTTCTGCTTCACTGATGGTTGTAGTGCCTTCAGCCAGGGCCGCCGCAACGCTGATCACAGGGAACTCATCGATAGCGCGGGCAACCAGGTCACCACTGATATCAATGCCCTTGAGCTTACTGTATCGAACCCGTATATCAGCCACAGGTTCTCCAGACGGCTCTCTGATATCAATGAGTTCCAACTGTCCTCCCATGGCTGTCAGGATATCAAGGATACCGCTGCGCGTCGGATTTACGCCAACATTGCGAATCAGGAGTTCGGCACCAGGAGTCACCAAGCCAGCAACCATAAAGAAAGCCGCCGAGGAAATATCCCCTGGAACAATCACATCCCGAGCCATCAGACGCGGTCTGCCCGTCAAGCTGACACCGCCATCAAAGGGGCGAACATCTGCTCCAAAGCATGTCAGCATACGTTCACTGTGGTCTCGCGACAGATGGGGCTCGGTGACCGTGGTCTCACCATCGACAGAGAGCCCGGCCAACAACACAGCTGACTTGACCTGGGCACTCGCAATGGACGAAGCATAGGTGATCGATTTGAGAGAGCCGCCCTGAATAGCCAGGGGAGCTCGTTCGCCGCCGTTACGACCCCAGATGCGGGCGCCCATAGCAGTAAGCGGTGCAACGACTCTCTTCATCGGTCTTTTGCGTAGATACTTGTCACCGGTCAGTACAGAAAAGAAATCCTGTCCTGCCAGCAGACCGGACATCAACCGCATGGTTGTTCCCGAATTACCACAATCGAGAACATCCCCCGGTTCAGCTAGCCCATTGAGACCAACACCTTCAATTTCAAGTTCGTTAGTGCCTGTTTGACGAATAGTGACTCCCATGGCTTCAAACGCTTGCCATGTGGAAAGGTTGTCTTCACCCATAAGGAATCCACTCACCCGGGTCTTACCTTCGGCCAGCGACCCAAGCATGATCGAACGGTGTGAGATGGACTTGTCACCAGGCACAGAGATGTCACCGCGCAAGGACTTTGCCGGATTGATTGTTCTCTTCTCTAAAGTTTGATCACTCATTCGTTTTTATCGTTCGTTTGCTATTTATTTTGAGTTGTCCACGTGCCGCGCCCTGCGTTCCGCCTTATTTAAAGGATTTCGTCACGACTCTGCTTGGAACGGCGGAAAAACTCGAAGAGGCGTTCATCGGAACCTTTGGCCACGTCTTCTTTGAGCTCGGCAAAAAAGGTTTCAAACTGGCCCATCATTTCCACCAGAGCGTCCCGGTTGGTCAGGGCAATATCACGCCACATGGTTGGATCCGAAGACGCGATACGGGTAAAATCCCGGAAACCGCCTGCTGAGTATTCAAGAATGTTCTCGTCATAACGGTCGTAAGCACCAACCGCGTTTACCAGTGCATAGGCAACCATGTGTGGCAGGTGGCTGATTGCAGCAAGGACACGGTCATGCTTGTCGACTTCCATCATCACCACCTGGCTACCAACGAGTTGCCACATACGGCGAATGCATTCAAGAGCATCCTCGTCGGTTCTCCTGGTCGGGGTCAGGATACAGCGACGATCACGATAGAGCGTTGGAAAAGCCGCCTCTGCCCCACTATTCTCGGTACCGGCAATCGGATGACCTGGGACAAAATGAACATCGTCGCGCAGACGAGGCTCTATGGCATTAATCACCGCCTGTTTGACACTGCCACCATCGGTAATAATTGCCCCGGGCTTGAGATGCGGCATTGCCAGCTCAGCTACAGAACCGAGAGCTTGTACCGGTGTTGCCAGAAAAACCACATCGGCACCAGCAACACCATCTGCCAGGTCCTGAGTAAAGCTGTCAACGACCCCGAGCCGCAATGCTGTCTCCAGATTAGGTAGCCCCCGGCCGACACCGACAACAGAACCAACAGCTCCAGCCTCTTTCAGAGCCAAGGCTAAAGAGCCACCGATCAGACCGACACCGACGACGGCCAATTTATCAATGTAAAAAGTGTTCATCTTCAATTATTTCTTAATAGGTTCTTCGCGCCTCGCGCCTCGCGCCACTCGCCTCGCGCCTCGCGCCTCTTCTTTCATCGAGCTTTCGGATACGAACCAAGGACTTTAAGAAACTGGCAAGAAGTTCGCAGTTCTTCCACCGCATCGGCGATATTTTTATCCTCAACATGACCGACCATATCGAGGAAGAAAATATATTCCCAGGCCTTGCCCTTCATAGGGCGACTTTCAATCTTGGCCAGGTTGATATCCCGTTTACTGAAGGGTTCCAGCATATGGTAAAGGATCCCAGCCTGATCCTTGACACTGAACATGATCGACGTCTTGTCGTTGCCGCTCGGGCTCTGCATTTCACTGCCGATGACCAAAAACCGTGTAAAATTATTCGGATTGTCCTCGATTTTGTTCTTGACCACCCGCAGGCCATAGAGGGAGGCCGCAGACTCACTGGCGATTGCAGCAACGCTGGCATCCTCGACGGCTTGCTGTGCGGCGGAGGCCGTGCTGGAAGAGTCAACCAGGGGAATCTCCGGAAGGTTTTCTTCCAGCCAGGAGCGACACTGACCGATCGCCTGTGGATGGGAAATCACCTTGCGGACATCACCGATATTGCCTGAAAGATTTAACAGGTCATGAGAAATTGGCAGCAGGATTTCGGCAATAACCTTGAGCTCCGAGGACATGAACATATCAAGGGTGTGAGAAACTACGCCCTCGTTGGAGTTTTCCACCGGGACCACGCCGTAACTGGCTCGCCCACGGCTGACCTCTTCAAAAATTGACGAGATGCCTTTTAATGGCACGAGTTGCGCGGAAAGGCCGAATTGCTGCATGGCCGCTACGTAGGTGTAGGTTGCCTGGGGGCCGAGAAAAGCCACCTTAAGCGGCTGTTCGAGAGACAACGAGGCCGAGATGATCTCACGAAAAACCCGACGGATCCCCTCGTTGGGAAAAGGCCCTTGATTGCGAGCCATCAAACGTTCGTAGATCGCCTTCTCCCGACTCGGCACATAGTACTCGCCCTGGCTTTTCTGCTTAGATTGACCGACCGCAACCACAACTTCTGCACGCTGGTTCAGCAGATCAAGAATCTGGTCGTCGAGAGTGTCGATCTGCTGTCGTAATCCCTGCAGTTTTTTTTCGTCCACGAAGTCTATCCTTTTCGGCTTTTTGGAAATTGTGAATCTATCCCATGAACCGCTAAAAAGCAAGCAGGCACTCCCTTGAGGCAGAGCAGCAACACTGCTTGACCAACATCGTGCAGACAGCTAAACTCGCAGCTCTGATTTTGCATCAACCAATACCGGTAATTCGAAGGAGCCCGCCAATGACCGTCTCCATAAAAGTTCGCAACGCCATCGAACGTTCTTCCTGGATTCGTCGCATGTTCGAAGAAGGAGCAGCCCTGATCTCAAAATACGGCGCTGACAATGTTTATGATTTTACCCTCGGCAACCCTTCCGTAGAGCCACCGGAAGCGTTTCACCGTGAGTTGCGCCGTATCGCCAATCAGCCCGACCTTGGCATGCATCGTTATATGAACAATGCCGGCTATGAAGAGACCCGTGCTGCCGTCGCCAAACATATTGCCGGACATGCCGGCGTGCCGATCAACTCCAGTCACATCGTCATGACCTGTGGTGCAGGTGGGGCTCTCAATGTAACCCTGAAGACGATTCTCAACCCCGGCGAAGAAGTCATCATCCTTACTCCTTTTTTCGTGGAGTATAAATTCTACGTCGACAACCACGGAGGAACAACTACTGAGGTCTGGACTGACCCGGCAACCTTTCAACCGGACATCGCCGCAATTGAGGCCGCTATCTCAGACAACACCCGGGCGATCATCATCAACTCGCCAAACAATCCAACCGGTGCCGTCTACAGCGCAGAGACACTTGAAGCCCTGGGACAGATGCTTGAACGTAAACAGGCTGAACTCGATCGCAACATATATGTCATTTCCGACGAACCGTATGCAAGGCTGGCGTTCGATGGCAACAGCGTCCCGCCGGTATTCAAATACATCCGAAACGCCATCGTGGTGACGTCACACTCAAAAGACCTGGCTTTACCAGGTGAACGGATCGGTTACCTGGCCGTCAATCCCTGCATGACCGACGCAGCTCTGTTTATGGAAGGGGCCGTCTTCTGCAACAGGGTCCTCGGCTTTGTCAACGCCCCGGCCCTGATGCAGCGCCTGGTCGCAGTGCTGCAGGAGGAAAGCGTCAGCATCGATGAATACCAGGATAAACGCGACCTGCTTTACAAACACCTGACCGGACTGGGTTTCAACATGGTCAAACCGGGTGGAGGTTTCTACCTTTTCCCCAAGGCTCCGATTGCCGACGATGTTGAATTCGTACGCCAGGCACAAAAGCACAACATTCTGCTCGTCCCCGGATCCGGCTTTGGAGCTCCAGGCTACTTCCGAATTGCCTACTGTATCGACATGGGCATTATTGAACGCAGTCTTCCGGCGTGGGAGAAGTTGGCAAAGGATGTGGGCCTGTAAACAGGCCAATTTTAAATTATAAATTTTGAATTCTTAATTCAATTCTGTTTTAAGAACATTCAAAATTCAACATTCAAAATTGAGAATTGTCTTTATGGAGAAACGTTTCCTCACCCCAACCGAAACCACCCAGGCAATCGCTGACAACGGTCGGAGAATCCTGACCCAACCACTTGCTCGAACCTGGGTGCTCAGCCTGCTGGCCGGTTTCTACATCGCCTTTGGTGCAGAACTGGCAACTCTGGTCACATCCGACACGGCGCAGTATTTTGGTGTAGGCGTCTCACGACTGCTCGGTGGGAGTGTCTTTTCTTTAGGACTTATGTTGTGCGTCATCTGTAGTGCCGAACTCTTTACCGGCAACAGTCTGCTTACCAAGGCTGCCCTGCACGGCAAGATCCCCTGGCAGAAGATTGCTGAGAACTGGTTAATTGTCATCATCGGCAATCTGGTGGGTTCACTTTTTCTGGCCTGGTTAATGTTTGAGTCAGAGCTCTGGCAGATCGGCCGCGTAGCCGAGCATGCTGTCAATATCGCCACGACTAAATGTGAGCTTTCCTTCGGCGTTGCCCTGGTGCGCGGCATTCTTTGCAACTGGCTGGTCTGCCTGGCCGTATTCATGGCCACGGCCGCCCGCGACATTCCAGGCAAAATACTGGCGTGCTATATGCCGATCATGGCTTTTGTCGCCAGTGGTTTTGAACACAACGTCGCCAACATGTATTTCATTCCCACGGGGCTGCTACTGAAAGCAGAGCTGGGCTTGAATATTCCAGAACTTACCTGGTCTAACTTTTTCATCAGCAACCTGATTCCGGTCACGCTCGGAAACATTGTCGGCGGTGCGGTTTTCGTTGGTTTTGCTTACTGGTTTGTCTATCTGAAAGGCACTGGTAGAGAATAGCCGGAGGTTGAACAAGAAAAGTATGGGCAGGAACAAAGTATCATTTTATCTGCGCCCTAGCAGCCAGTTTATTGATTGTCCGACAAGCTGCTAGTGTTTAACAGTTTGAAAACGTCTATCCAGAGCAACAAAGATCCCGCCTAACACAACACAAGCCGCCGCAAGCATAAGCGGCAGGGCAAAGCCTTTCTGCAGATCAGCCAGAATGCCGGCAAGGACTGGTCCAAGCATCTGACCGACACCAAAACTAGCTGTCAGGAATGCTGCGGCACGTCCTCCTGAGCCTCGCATACGCAGATTCCCTTCCGCCAGAGTCATGGCGACAATGCCCAAAAATGTTCCACCAAAGGAAACCGCGGAAAAAACCACTTCGACAATAGAGTCTGCCCGGACACTTACCAGGATGCCCGCAGCCTGAAGTCCGTACGCAGCCAAAAGAGCTTGCTTGCTACCGATACGACGCGCCAAGTATGGCCAAAAGAGAGTCGAGGGGACAGCGGCCAGACCGACCGCAACCCAGCTATAGGGGGCAAAGGCTTCAAGTCCCGCTGTCGTGGAAATTATGGCGACAATGAACGTGGCGGTCACGATATAACCGAGACCTTCAAAAAAGTAGGCGATGCTCAGGAATCGAACCGTACTTAAACTGCCAGTCTGAGCTGATTTGTTGATTGTGACCTCTTGAACAAAATCACGTCTCCGACCAAGGGCAATTCCGCAGGCAGCCAAAATTGTCGCCAGAATTCCCATTCCAATCCATGAGCTACTCCAGCCACCCACTCTGTCAAGTTGAGGGACAATGAGACCACTGAGCGCAATACCGAAACCGACACCGCCATACAAAGCACCGACCCAGTGTCCATAACCACGCCGGGAGAGGGCCTCACCAACTTCAGCCGAAATAACGATAAAAAGGATAGCGCTGGCAACCCCACCAACAAGGCGCATCGTTCCCCACCAGAAAACCGATATGGTGAGCCCCATGAAAACAGTTGTTATGAGGCTCAACAGTAAAGAGCATCCGGTGATGAGGCGGGATCGAAGCAGTTGCGGTGTGACTGAACAAAGGATCGCGCCGAACAGGTAGCCGAGGTAATTCAGGCCTGCAAGCCAGCCCGCCACAGAGTTGCTCATGGCAAGGTCACGTTGCATCAACGGCAGGATCGGGGTAAACGCAAAACGACCAATCCCCATGGCAACGACCATACCAAAGATGCCCCCTAACAGGATGCAGATGACACTCCTGTCATTTCGGCGAGATTCACTATTTATTGGCAGGCCTGACATCCTTGATCCTCAGTTGAACCGTATCACGGCCACGATAATGATTAACCTGCGGGGCGACCAGCAGGTCGATTTCCCCCTGAAACTCTTGCCGTCGTTCAAGCATGCCGAAAGCGATTGCCGGGTGGCTGAAGGCCCCTTGGCAGACGGTGAAACGAAGATGGTTCTCACCTACAGTCTTCACCTGCATGGCACGTACGGATTCAACCAGAAGCAGCGGCTCTGGATTCCCCATACCGAAGGGAGCCAGACCTTCCATTTGCCGCAGGGTTCCCAAATCAAGTTCTTCAAGCAGCATTTCACCGTCATACCGAAGCTTCGGTATCAGGTCATCATCTGAGAGCTCTGCTCTGGCTTGTGCTTCCATCGCCGCGGTAAAACCCTGAAGTTGCTCTGAGCTCAAACTCAACCCGGCGGCCATTTCATGACCACCAAAAGCAACCAGATGATCAGTACAGGCCTGCAAACCCTGGTACAGGTGAAAACCCCGGATAGAGCGACAAGACCCTTTACCACTCTGACCATCCATTGCAACCAATATTGTCGGACGATAGTAACGATCGACCAGGCGGCTGGCAACAATTCCGATCACCCCCGGATGCCAGCCTTCACCCGCAAGAACAATCGCATGAGTATGATCTTCTGAAAGCGTGACAACAGCCGCCTCAGCCTCTTGCAATGTCTGCTTTTCGAGCTCCCGGCGCTCTCGATTACATTGGTCCAGGTAACGGGCGGTGTTGAGCGCCTTGACCATATCCTGTTCCAGGAGCAGTTCGACCCCCAGGCTGGCATCTTCCATACGACCAGCGGCATTCAATCGTGGTGCCAGTTGATAACCAACGACCCCGCTGGACATCTCTTTTACTCCGGCTACCTGCTTGAGAGCACGCACACCAACACGATGACCTGCCTCAAGAAGCACCAGTCCATGTCGCGTCAAAGTGCGATTGATGCCCTGCAGCGGAACCAGATCAGCAATCGTTCCCAGAGCCACCAAATCAAGATAATGACGCAGGTCCGGCTCCGGCCGGTCACTAAACCAACCGGCATCACGCAAGCGCTTACGCAGAGCAACTAACAGGAAGAATGCGACACCGACGCCTGCCAAAGGTTGAAAAGGGAACTGTGAGTCCTGCCGCTGCGGGTTGATTACAGCCAAAGCCTCTGGCAGTTCAGCTGGCGGCTGGTGATGATCAGTGATAATCAGGTCGATACCATGCTCTTTAGCAAGCGAGGCCTCTTTGTGAGCAGAAACACCACAGTCAACGGAGACGATAACCTTGACCCCCTCCCCGGCAGCTTTCTCTATGGCCTCTGCTGAAAGGCCATAGCCATCACGCAGACGCAACGGGATGTGATATTCGAGGTGACGCCCGCCCAATGCTTCCAAGCCGGCGTAAAGCAGAACGGTTCCAGTAATGCCATCAACGTCATAGTCACCATGAACAGCAATCTTTTCCCCACTTACCAGAGCAACCTGTAGTCGATCAACGGCAACGTCCATATCAGGGAGCAGAAAGGGGTCAGGGAGTTCAGCGAGACGTGCAGCGAGAAAGTTTCGGGCTGTATTCAGGGAGGATTCACGACTAATCAATACTCGTGCGGCCAGATGCGATAGCTGCAACTGATCCATGAAATCTTTTAATGCAGAAAAATCCGGAGATTCAGTGCGCTGCACCCAGAGCCGTTCACTTACGGGCTCCACGAGAGACCTGCCTGTCTGGATGGAGATGTTCGCTGCGGCTCAATAAGAACCCGTCCGAGGTAGGGGCTGCGGCGACCGTCGTAGAATAAAGGGGATGACTGACCGGATTCTGCATAAGTCCAGAGATTACGGGGCATGCTGACATTTTCCGGGACCTCTTCACCAAAGACAACATGGTAATCGACAGGAGCTCCAAAAGTATTATTTTCTATATGATAATCACGTGGATGAGAGGTAATGAAGAGATTGACATTGTTGCCGACAAATTCATTTTCGCAAATGACCGGGGATCCAAGATGAAAACGTACACCGGTATGATTATTACGCAGCAGGTTGTGTTCAATCAGGATTTCGGACTCATTGAAACGAATACCTACCAGGTTCTCTTCAAAGATCGATTGCTCGATATACACCTGTGAGCCCCAGCTATGCACGGCACTGTCGGCCTGGCGGAATATGCAGTATTCAAAGACAGCTTCAAGGCTGCCAACCAGGTTGACCGCCCCCCAGAACCCGGCCTTTGCTTCAGAGTCGTAAGCTTCAAAAACTATCGGTTCAGTAGAGGTACCAACTGCATGAACCTGCCCCTTTATGATCAATTCACTGCCGGGAAAGTGCGGATGCTCAACAAATTGGTCGGCACCAGCCACCGGAGGCATAAAACGCACCCGGGTGCCAGGCAAAATAATCAGCCTGACATCTTCTTCCAGCACAACATCTCCGACAACAAAAACGTCATCCTGCCACACAATTTCACCATGTAAAACACCCTGGATAACCTGTTGCCGATCGGCAAGACAGCCAGTAAGCAAAAGAAAAAACATGCCAAGGGACACAAGATATGCAAATGCGAGACAAGACCTGAACATTGATAACATCCTAAAAAAAAATCGGGCCGGAAGAATTCTCCGGCCCGACATGATCTTGTTATTTTTGAACCGGTGGATGGGTCCGCAAAAACTCCAGATCCTGGCGTACCCGGTCAGAGCCGGGGCCCGTCGGACTGATTTCGAGGAATCGGGTCCAGACCTCCTGGGCCTTTTCCAAATCCTGTAGATCATATCGATAGACGATGCCCAGGTTGTAAACACTCGTAGCATGGGTCGGATCAATTTGATTCGCTTTACTGAAATTTTCGATGGCCCGGTCAAACCAACCCAGGCGCTTGAACATGACACCCTGGTCGGTGATAACATCTGGCGAGTTCGGCTGGATTTCGAGTGCCTTGTCATAGGCCTCGATCGCATCCATAAACTGGTTGCTGTCAAAATACTGATTACCGAGCGCTACCCATGCCTGGAAATTGGCAGGGTCAGCGGCAACAATATTTTTCAGTTCGGTAAGCTTTTGCTGCAAATTTACAGTCGGAGCAGCTGCGACGGGCGCTCCCGATGTCACCGGCGTAGCCGTGTCAGAGGTTTTGCCAACAAGCAAACCAATGATAAAACCGGCTATCAGAGTCACACCAACGATCAGCAAAGTTTCTTTTTTCATTGAGCACTCCCTTCTGCAGCGATTTTTTTCTCACCACCGGAACGAAAATCATCCCAGAAAATCAGTACCGGGCTGGCAACAAAGATTGAAGAGTAAGTACCAACCAGAATACCCACGAGCAGTGCAAAGGCGAAATTATGAATCACACCACCACCGAAGACAAAGAGGGCCAGGACAACCATCAGGGTCGTTCCGGAAGTCAGAAAGGTGCGTGACAGGGTCTCGTTGATGGAACGGTTGACAACCGCATTGAAACCACTTTTCTGGTGCTTGCCGTAATTTTCGCGAATCCGATCGTAAACAATGATGGTGTCGTTCAACGAGTAACCGATAATCGCCAGAAAAGCCGCAATAATCGGTAGATCAATTTCGCGTCCGGAGAGAGAGAAGGCCCCGAGGGTAATCAATACGTCGTGCATCAGGGCGATAATGGCCCCGACCGCAAAGCGTAACTCAAATCTCCAGGAGATATAGATCAGGATACCGATCATGGCGTAAAGTATCGACAAGAGACCTTTCTGACGCAGGTCTTTACCGACCTGTGGACCGACCATCTCCACGCGGCGGAGATCGACCTTATCCTCGCCATAAGTTGCTCCGAGATTACCGGAGATCATGCCGGAGAGCTCTTTGCCCTTACCACTTTCCTGAACACGGATCAGAAACTCGTTGGGGTCGTCTCCAAAACGCTGCACAACAACCGAGCCGAGCTCAAGGGATGCCAGGCTGTCCTTGATTTTGCCTGCATCAGTGCCGTCAGAGAACTTGACCTGCACCAGTGTGCCGCCAACGAAGTCAATGCCGTAATTCGGCCCACCGTTAATAACCAGCGACACCAGGCCAAGCAGAATGACGACACCTGACAGGATCAGGGCCAGCTTGCGCTTGCCGATAAAATCGATATTAATATCGTGTTTGATAATTTGCATTAAGGGCTCCTATATACTCAAACGGTCCACTTTACCGCGCGACAGATAGAGTTCGAAAATCAATCGAGAAACAATCACCGCGGTAAAGAGCGAAGAGATAATGCCTATCGACAAAGTGACGGCGAAGCCCTTGACCGGGCCAGTCCCGAACTGGAACAGCACCAGAGCTGCAATCAGTGTCGTCACATTGGCGTCAATGATCGTCAGCTTTGCTTTATCAAAGCCGGCTTCCACTGCGGCCCGTGCCGTTCGGCCCAAACGCAATTCCTCGCGAATACGTTCAAAAATCAGCACGTTGGCGTCGACGGCCATACCGACCGTGAGAACAATGCCGGCAATACCTGGCAACGTCAGCGTTGCACCGAAAATCGACAACATGGCCATTATGAAGACCAGGTTCAGGATCAGCACCACGTCGGCCACCAGCCCTGACAGTTTGTAATAAATCAACATAGCCACAATAACCAACAGGCCACCAATCAGAACAGAAAGAACTCCCTGGTTGATTGAATCCTGTCCCAGGGACGGACCAACGGTACGATTTTCGAGGATTTCAACCGGTGCCGGCAGAGAACCTGCGCGCAACACAATTGCCAGGTCCGTTGCTTCCTGCTCAGTGAAGCTGCCGCTGACCTGAGCGCTGCCACCGGAAATCCTTTCCCGGATGACCGGAGCCGAATAGACAGTGTCATCGAGAACAATCGCCATACGCTTGCCGACATTGGCCGCCGTGATCTGGTCAAAACGCTTGGCACCAACAGCATTGAAATCGATCGCCACGTAAGGATCATTAAAACGGGTGTCAATACGCACTTGCGCGTTGGAGAGCAGGTCGCCGGTCAGGATGGTTTTATCCTCAACCACGAGTGGGTTCTCGGAGACTGCGCCGGTGCGGGGATCAACCCGGCGCTCATAGAGCAATTGTCCCCCCTGAGGAAGATTACCGGCAACGGCATCTTGCGGATTTGCACCCTCCATCACCATCTTGAATTCCAGCCGTGCCGTTTTACCGAGCAGGTCTATGGCACGTTGGGGGTCCTTGATACCCGGCAACTGAATCAGGATGCGATTATCTGCCTGGCGCTGCAGGGTCGGCTCACTGACACCAAATTGATCAACACGGTTGCGCAAGGTTTCGAGAGCCTGGCGTACAGCATATTCGCGCACAGCGTCAATTTCACTGTCACTCAGGCGGTAGTTCTTCTGAATGTAACCACCATCAGCAGTCAGCGTCATCGCTTCCAGGCTGGGGAAGAGTTCGGCCATGATAGCGTCTGACTGCTCACCGGCTTCCTCGTCGTACACTGTGATAACAACACGTTCTCCGGAAGATCGTGCGACCCGCTTGAAAATCACATCCTTTTCGCGCAGCAGATCTTCGGTCTGATCGACAATGGTGTCAAGACGACTTTCAACCGCCTTATCAACGTCAACACCAAGAACCAGGTGCATACCACCCTGCAGGTCCAGACCGAGATGAATCGGGTCAAAGGCCTTGCGCCACCAGTCCGGCAGGTTGCTGCCGAAGAGTGTCGGGCCGAGCGAGACCAGGGCAAGCACGAGGCACCCAAGCACCAGGCCGGTCCGAATCTTGAGGCTATTGGACATTCTGTTGCATCTCCTTTCAACCAGTCTGCCATCGGCAAACCGTTGTATTCATAAAATATACGCCGCTACTCTTCCAACTGGTCGGTCTTGGTGCCGACGATGGAGCTACGGTTGACTTTGACACGAACGTTGCTGGCTATCTCCATTGTCACAATCATGTCCTGAACAGCGGTAACCTTACCGTGAATACCCCCGGCCGTCACCACCTGATCGCCTGCCTTCAAACTGTTCACCAGCTCCTTGTGTTGCTTGGCGCGCTTCTGTTGCGGACGAATCAGCAAAAGGTAGAAGATCGCAAACATGATGACCAACATGACGATCCCTTCCATCCCGGAACCGCCGGCCTGCTGGCCGCCACCGGCCATAGCATATGCGTTTGTTGCAAACATAATTTTTCCTCCCTACTATCAGATATTTATAAGTTTGGTTCAGCTGTCATACGGAACCGGTGAAAGCGATCAGGCTCCACCGGTTGGAATACGTTTTTGATAAAACTCTTCGCGAAAATTCTTGAACCTGCCGGCGGTGATCGCCGCTCTCATATTTTGCATGAGGTGCAGATAGTAATACAGATTGTGGGTAGTATTCAATACCGATGCGAGAATTTCGTTACTTTGGTAAAGATGACGCAAATAAGCGCGGCTATAGTTGCGACAAACAGAGCACGAGCATTCAGGGTCTATCGGTGTATCATCCTCAATAAAACGCGCCTGTTTGATACTGATTTTACCGAAGCTGGTAAAGAGTACACCGTTGCGGGCGTTGCGCGTCGGCATGACACAATCGAACATGTCTGCCCCCCTGGAAACGGCCTCGACAAGGTTTTCAGGAGTTCCGACCCCCATCACGTAACGGGGTCTGTCCTCCGGCAGCAGGGGCAGTGACCAGTCCATGACCTGGTACATGACCTCGGCGGACTCTCCCACGGAGAGACCGCCAAGCGCATAGCCGTCAAAACCCGTCTCAAGCAGTTCCTCGACACTCTGTCGCCGCAGATCTTTCTCCATGCCACCCTGGACGATGCCGAACAGAGCTGCACTTTGATCCGTACGAGCCACCTTGCAGCGCGTCGCCCAGCGACTGGAGCGGGCTGTCGACTCAGCAATGTACTCACGGGTTGCAGGATGCGGGATGCACTCGTCAAAAACCATCATGATGTCCGCACCGAGGGCTTCCTGGATGGCAATGGACAACTCCGGGGTCAGGGTATGTGCGCTGCCGTCAAGATGGGACTGAAAACGAACCCCCTCTTCATCTATTTTTCGCAGATCACCTAGGCTGAACACCTGGAACCCGCCGCTGTCGGTCAAAATCGGACGATCCCAGTTCATGAAACGGTGCAGACCGCCAAGACGCGCGATGCGCTCATGACCGGGGCGCAGATAAAGGTGATAGGTGTTGCCGAGAATAATCTGGGAGCCGATCTCCTTAAGCTGCTCGGGAAGCATCCCCTTGACGGTAGCCTGGGTACCCACTGGCATAAAAGCGGGTGTCTCGACAGCTCCTCTGCGGGTGTGCAGAGTAGCGCGGCGCGCTTCCGTGTCATGGCACACGTTATGAAGCTCAAACTTCACTGGTCCAGCCTGCAGAAACTTTTTATCTGTATATTCTTTGTTCATAAGATTTTTAGTTGATTCGCCCACACACCAGTCGCTCTCCTGCGCTCTACTCGATCAACATACAGTCGCCGTAGCTGAAAAAACGATAACCATGCTCAACCGCCTCCCGATAGGCTTCCAGAATAAAAGTACGTCCGGCAAAGGCAGAAACCAGCACGAGCAGGGTTGATTTGGGTAGATGGAAGTTGGTAATCAGGGCGTCGACCATCCGGAACCCGAACCCGGGCGTAATAAACAGGTCGGTTTCACCCTGCCCTGCCCGCAAGAGACCCTGATCGTCTACAGCATATTCAAGGGTCCGGGTAACCGTTGTTCCCAGGGCAACGATCCGGCGACCGGAAGCTCGCGCGGCATTTACAGCTGAGGCCGTTGACTCAGGAACCTCGTAGATCTCCGAGTGCATGCGATGTTCGGCAAGGTTTTCAGAACGCACCGGCAAAAAAGTACCCGGCCCGACGTGCAGGGTAATGTCACAGACCTCTATATTGTGCTCGGCCAGAGCGGCAAACGTCTCTTCGGTAAAATGCAATCCAGCGGTAGGCGCAGCCACAGCTCCGGGTTTATTGGCGAAGACCGTCTGATAACGCGTCTTGTCGAGGTCATGGTCTTCGCGGCGGATATAGGGTGGTAATGGCATGTGCCCGGCTAATTCCAGAATTTCAAAAAAATCGCCTGAACAGGTAAAACGTACCAGTCGCTGGCCATCTTCTTCGACCCCAATAACTTCGCCACTGATTCCTGCCGGGAAATCAAGCACTACACCTAATCGAACAGGTTTTGAACTACGCGTCATACAGCGCCAGTCATTGCGCAGGGCGTCAAGTTGACGTACCAGCAGGACCTCCACCTGACCACCACTTGGCTTCCTGCCGAGCAGGCGGGCCGGCAATACCCGAGTTTCGTTGCGAACCAGCAGGTCGCCCTCACGAAGTAGTTTTGGCAAAGAGGCAAACTGTTGATGGGAAACCTTCCCGGAAACCCTGTCAAGCGACAACAGGCGTGATGAAGAGCGTTCGGTGAGCGGCTGCTGAGCAATCAGGTCCTGGGGGAGATGAAAATCATAATCTTTTAGAAGCATAAAAATTATATTCTTGTAATCATATATCTATACATATATATTATATAGACTTTGCGATATATACGATAAGCAGACCGGCCAGCATGAACACCAGGCCAACTCCGCGTAACGTTTTATCATCCATACGGAAGAGCTCACTCAGCATCCGTTTGGTGTTACGTGGAGAGAGAAACCATGGCATGCCTTCAACAATCAAAACGATGCCGAGCACGATGAACAGGGATTCCGGAAACATGAAAAGAAGATAATATCCTTGGGGGCTTCCATGGTGTGCTTTTTGCACAATTAAAAAATCACTATCCAGGTTGATATTATCAGCTTCTGCACAGGCAGAGGAATTTCAACCGCTGCAAAACTTTTTAATCGTATAGAGATGTATCTATAGAGTCAAGTTAAGACGTTTTTTGTGCGAAAAACAGCGGTAGGGGCGTGTGTGTCCTTGCGCCAAATAGCGGCACACTCGCGTTATGACGTAGAAACAGGGGGCATCACAAAGCAACAAGGGCCCCATTAAGTCAACTATGAATTCACTGAAGATAAAATTTCTCGGTTTGTGCTGTATTATTCTGATGGTCGCCATCGGCCTGACGACCTGGTACAACCTGCAAACCCAGAAAGCCATGCTTAGCAAACTTGCAGTCGAGCATGGCCGCATGCTGGCCGAGACGGTGCGCAACAGTATCATCACGGACATGGCCAACGGTAAGAATAACCGGGTCGGACATATCCTCGGCAAGATCCAAAACGAGCCAGCCATAAACAGCGTGCGAATATTCGATGAATCAGGGCGGATCCTGATGGCTGCAAACGCCGAGGAAATCGGGGACCTGGTTTCAACCGCAGAACTGATGGCCTACCGCACCGGCAATTTCGCCTTCAACAGTTCCTTAAATGAAAACGAACAGTTCAGCTCAATAGTACCAATCTACAACCAGGAACCCTGTCATTCCTGCCATGATAAAAACATTAAAGTTCTCGGCATTCTGAACCTGCAACTCTCCCTTGATGCGCTCGCCAACATGCAGAGCAGCGGTCGTAACGCGACGATGATCGCTTCCGGTGTAATGCTGGTCATCCTGATTCTTACAATTACAGCTTTTCTGCTGATCTACGTCGATGCCCCGATTCGTAAGCTGGTAACAGCAATGGACCACGTCGAAAAAGGTCAGTTTGAAGAGGCCCAAACGGTTGTCGGCAGTTCTGATGAGATGTCACTGCTCTCTACCAAGTTCAACTACATGGTACAGCGTTTGCGCGAATTGGTGGAGAACACGGTAAGCAACGAGCGTGAGCTTGCCATCAACCATGAGAAACTCACCCATAACGAAGAAATACACGCGATGAACATGACCCTTGAGGACCGTCTCAAGGAGATTGAGTACCTCAACGTCAACCTCGAAGAACGTATTGAAGAAATCGAGGAGGCCAACTACAAGATCGCAGATCTGGCCAGCGATCTTGAGGAAAAGAATATCGGTCTCACACAGGCGGTCGATCGCCTTCAGTCACTCTACAAAATGGGACTGGCCCTCAACGCCACCATGAACCTCGACAAACTACTGGACATGCTCAGCCTGAAGAGTATGCAGACCTTGAATGCCCAGATCGGGTACATTCTCATGCTTAACGAGGAAACCGGCAATCTTAAAATTGGCGGCTCAGCCGGCATCTCCGAGGAGATTGAGCCGGAGATGGAAATCCCCCTCACCCCCGGCGGCGTCTCTCACTGGGTTGTCAGCAACAACAAACCATTACTTATTGAGGATATTGACAAGGCCCGTGAATTCAGCAAGATGAGCCGACTGGGCTTCATCCGCGAGTCGGTTATCTGTGCTCCTTTGACCGACAAAGAGAAAGTTGTTGGTACGATTACCATAGCCAACTCGGATGAGGGCATCAACTTTGGCCCTTCAGATCTCGAACTGCTCACAACAATCGCCGCCCAGGCGAGCGTTGCAATCTGCAACGCGCGTCTCTATGAAGAGCAGGAGAGCATGTATCTCAACACTGTCCAGGCTCTGGTCTCTGCAATTGAGGCGAGCGACGCATATACGCGCGGCCATTCCGAGCGTGTGACTCGCTACAGCATCGCCCTGGCCAAGAAGATAGGTATGAGCGGAGAGCCTCTCAAGCAGCTCGAACAGGCGGCAGTCCTGCACGACATCGGAAAGATCGGTATAGACATAGCGCTGCTACACAAAAAAGGAAAACTGTCTGCTGCTGACATCGATGTTCTCAAGTTGCATCCCTCCATCGGTGTGCGTATACTTGAGCCCATTCATTTCCTTGGTACTGTTCGGGATATCATCGAACAGCACCATGAACGCTACGACGGCAACGGCTACCCTAATGGCTTGGGTGGTGATGATTGGCGTATAGAAGGGAAGATTCTGGCCGTTTGCGATACCTACGATGCCATGACCTCCGACCGCCCTTACCGCAAGGCGTTGTCCCATGAAATTGCAATTCAGGAAATACGCGACCATTCCGGCAAACAATTCGACCCTGATGTTGCTGTACAATTCATCGCATTGTTCGACGAAGGACTCCTCGAACGGCAATAAAGAAGTATTATGAAAGCTGCTGACCTGTCACAAAACTCAACCAAGGCTCAGCGTTTTCGTTCATTACGAAGCAAGATCACCCGCCCCTTTTTCATCTTAATCCTGGCCCTCTGCGTTACCGCTATATGGGGTTCCCTGGTCATTGCGGAGCGGTCCTACAAGAACAGCACTGATCAGCGCCTGGAAGCCACCCAGGAAGTTCTGTACCGAGAAATTAAAAAGCAGGAACTCATTCTCCAGACCTACGCTGTTATAATTCAACAATTTCAATCCATGTCGGATCGTTTTCAAGGCGAGTCGGAAATCACCATCCTCCAGGACCGCCTCTTCAACACTCTGGAAGAAGCAAACATCTCTACCGCATTTTTCCCGGCAGACATCCGTGGCTTGATCTCGCAGGAAAGCATGGTCGCACTCTTCGACCAGGTGCGACGCAGTGGTAATGCACGCTTTCGCTACAGCAATGAATTCGGCAACATTCCCGTCTTGATGGTTGCCGCGCCCATTTATAAAAAAAACCAAATCTCGCAGGTCATTCTACTGAAAACAGCCATGGGAGACGCCTTTTTACGTGACGTGTCATCACCGCTGAATGTCTCTGCCTCACTGCTGACGTTAGATGGCCGGATCATGGCAAGAAGCAACACCAGCGTTACCGACATCAACTTGACTCCGCTCCAGCAAAACATCCTTGGTAGCGGCCAACCTCTCTACCTGGACCAAACATCGGGGCATGGAGATGAACGTCACATGCTCTCCATGATACCTCTCGGCAGCAGTGACATGGTCCTGCTTGCCCTTGAGGCCTCCCTCAATGAGGCAACGGAGATTCAGAGTGCAACCCTCCTGCGTATGATCTTGATCATGGTTGTCGTGATCGGCACAGGAGCTGTTTTCTACCTGCGCAGGATCAGAGCCATAACCATGCCTATCAGTGAGTTACATAGCGCAACGGAAGCCATCAGTCGTGGCAACATGAATCACCGGATCCAAAACATCCCCAATGACGAGCTCGGCCAGATTGCCCTTTCGTTCAACCAGATGGCCAAAGCTCTTGAGGACTCCTACCATGAGCGCGCAGAACAAGACATCGCTAGTGCACTCACCAGGGAGGAAAACAAGACGAAACTGGTCCTGGAAAAGATGAGGAGAGAGCACGACGACCTGGCCGGGGAGTTGAACATCGTACAGCGCGAGACTTCAGCACTTTATCAATTAAACCAGGCGATGACAGCGTCAATTGAACCAGACGCGCTCTTTGACCGGATATTACAAGTTCTCAACCAGATTCTCTCATGTGATCATATCGTTTTACTATTTCACAACCTGGGTGATAGCGTTCTGGAAGTAGTGCGAACCTCTGGGCTGGATGCCGACACTTTAAGAGAGGTGAAGTTCAGCCTTAACCAGGGTGTTACCGGTGAAGCGGCACAGAAGCAACAGATGATTTATGTAAGAAACATTGACGAAGACGCTCGCAACCTTAGCTATCATGGCCAGATTGTCACCCGTGGTTCAATGATTTCCGTGCCTTTGGTCGTCAAGGGACGCCTGGTCGGTGTAATCAATTTACACAAGAAGCAACCTGACGCCTTCACCAAGTCAGAGCAAAAGCTGATTCAGGCTGTCGCCAACCAGACTGCCATCGCCGTGGACAACGCACACTTGCTTGAGAAAAGTCAACATTTGAGCAACACCGACGACTTAACCGGGCTCTCGAATCGACGGTATTTTCAGGAGATTCTCAAGCGGGAAGTGGCCCAGGCTCGTCGTTTCAGTTCGGTCTTTGCAATCGTTATGTGCGATGTCGACGGCTTCAAGCATCACCAAAGCACACTTGGCAAAGCCAATGCTGATGCCCTGCTACGCCAGCTCGGACAGCTCCTCCTGAGATGCACGCGAGGCATCGACCTGGTCAGCCGCTTCGGCACCGACCAGTTTATTGTTCTGCTGCCGAAAACCAGCAAAGAGGGGGGCGTCGCAGCAGCGGAAAAGCTGAGGAATCAAATACTTAAAGAGGATTTTTCCCAGCACGTCGACACCGATCAGGATTTCGAGGTAACGGCCTCTTTCGGCGTCACCGAATTCCCCGGAGACAGCAAGAACATCTATGAGCTTTTGAACCTGGCAGACCGCGCGCTCTACGCATCGAAACAGGACGGTGGCAACTGTACGGTTGCTTGGGAAGGCTCAGCTCAGGGGCCGGAGCAAGAGCTGTGACCGTAACGCGGCAGCAATAAGCACAAAGAAGAAGGCCACCTGTAGTACAGGTGGCCTTCTTCAATTTCAACTATTGAGAGCGTTAAAACAAGCCTCGGTCTCTTACCAGGTTGGCCAGAGAGCGATCATAGCTGCGCTCCGCATCCTCGGAGAAGAGACAGCCAGGAATTTCGCCCCGGTCCTTGTGATAGGAGACGCACTTGCAACAGTTGCCGTATTTATCACAAGAGGTGTAGGTACAGGTACAATGGTTTCGGGTTTCTTCAGAGACACAGGACATTTCAACCCCCTACGATAATTCAGGAAATCGGCACAAAACCTCAAACAGAGTCATATTACGGAAATACGGGTGGAATCATCAAACCCATAGTTTCAGGAAAAGAGAGCATCAAGTTCATATTCTGCACTGCCTGACCTGCGGCGCCTTTGACCAGATTGTCGATCGCAGCAAGTGCAATCACCCTCCCGGTCCGCTCATCAACAGCCAAACCGACGTCGCAGTAGTTACTACCACCGACCTGTAAAATATTCGGTAGCTGACCCTGCGGAAGAACCCTGACGAAGGTCTCACCAGCATATCTGGCGAGATAAATTTCATGTAGCTCCTCCAGTGAAACCTGGTTGGACAGGCTTGCATAGCAGGTGCTGAGAATCCCTCTACTCACGGGCAAAAGATGAGGCGTGAAACTGATCGTCACCCCGGTGCCAGCCAAGACACCAAGAGTCTGCTCAATTTCAGGGGTATGCCGATGCCTGGGCAGACTATACGCCTTGAAACCTTCGTTCACTTCGCAATAGAGGGTGTCCACTTTGGCCGCACGACCGGCACCACTGGTTCCAGATTTGCTGTCGATGATGAGAGTCGTCAGATCAATCAGGTTTTCTTCCAGTAAAGGTGCCAACGCCAGAGCTACACTGGTCGGATAACAACCTGGATTGGCAATCAACCGAGCTGCAGGGATTTGCTCACGGAACAGCTCTGGAAGGCCATAAACGGCCTCAGAGAGAAGTTCAGGGGCAGTATGCTCCTGATACCATGCTTCGTAAGTAGAGACATCGCTGATACGGAAATCCGCCGAGAGGTCAATAACTCGACAACCCGCTTCGAGAAGCTCGGGAATCATGCCCATGGCGGTTTGATGTGGAACTGCCGTGAAGACCAGATCAACGCGGCCTGCCAATCCAGCAGGATCGACATCTTCGAAAACGAGATCCAGGCTCCCTTGAAGAGAAGGGAAAACTTCACTCACCGACCGTCCGGCATATTGCCGTGACGTGACACACACCAATTCTGCCTCCGGGTGTTGTGACAGCAACCGAAGCAATTCAACACCAGTATAACCACTTGCGCCTATAACTGCGATCCGATGCATAACGACTCCTTAACTTTTCAACCAGCTTGCAGGAAGGATACTCCCAAAACGGAAAAAGGGAAACCCGCAGGTTTCCCTCTCAACCAATTTCCTGATGACCCGATGGGTCGCTGGGCATTAACGCTTGGAGAACTGGAAGCTGCGACGCGCGCCGCGACGACCGTACTTTTTACGTTCCTTGATACGACTGTCGCGGGTAATGAAACCTGCTTTTTTCAGCGAATCACGAAGCGTAGGGTCAACCTCAAGCAAGGCCTTGGTGATACCGTGCTTAATTGCACCGGCCTGACCGGAAGGTCCACCGCCGCAAACATTGACATCGATATCGAACTTGCCGATATTTTCGGTCAGTTCAAGAGGCTGGCGCACAACCATCTTGGATGTCGGGCGGCCGAAGTATTCGTCCATAGTCCGTTTGTTAATGGTAATCTCACCCGTTCCCGGCTTCATCCAGACACGGGCTATAGAGGTCTTTCTCTTACCGGTGGCGTAAATTTTCTGTTCGGCCATCGTCACTATCTCCTGATTCCCTTAAACCTGAAGTTCTTTGGGTTGCTGTGCCTGATGCGGATGATCGGCACCGCAGTAGACTTTAAGTTTTTTGAACATCTGACGTCCGAGCTTGTTCTTCGGCAACATTCCCTTAACTGCTTTTTTGATCAGTTCTTCGGGAGTTTTCTCAAGCATCTTGCCGGCTGTGGTCGAAGTCAAACCGCCGGTATAACCGCTGTGGCGATGATACATCTTCTGGCTCAACTTGTTTCCTGTCAGGCGGACTTTTTCGGCATTGAGAACAACGACAAAATCACCGGTATCAACACTCGGTGTAAAAATGGCTTTGTGCTTGCCGCGCAGGACCTTGGCTATTTCAGTAGCCGCCCGGCCCAAAACCTTATCTTCCAGATCAACAACAAACCAGTCTTTCTGGAGATCTTCTTTTTTTGCAACTGGAGTACTCATACGATCCTCTCTATATCAACTCTGTGAAGTTAACGGGGCTCACAGAAACTCGAAACTTAGTCAAAAGGCCCTGGGTTGTCAAGTTTTTTTTCGGTTATTCGCCACTTAATTTGACTCTGCCGAAAGAGGGCACAGCTTTAGTTAGTTCGGCACAAAAGAGTGCTCAGCCGTAATCCTGTTACAAAGCGCAGATAATAGCTTCACCGCACCTTCCAGGTCCTTCCAGTCAAGCACTTCCACGGGTGTGTGCATATAGCGTAACGGGATACTGATCAAAGCTGTCGCCACACCACCGCGCACAAGTTGCATCACATTAGCATCGGTTCCGGTTGCACGCGGTATTCCCATAATCTGACAGGGGATATTTTCTTCCTCCGCAGTGGCCACGAGAAGATCGAAAAGCACCGGGTTGATATTGGGCCCACGGGCAATGACAGGCCCTTTCCCCAGGCTTATCTCGCCAAGGTCTTTATGGTCGGCACCGGGATAATCACTGGCGAAGCCAACTTCTACGGCGATCCCTATATCCGGCTGCACGCCGTAAGCACTGGTCGCCCCACCACGTAAACCAACTTCTTCCTGAACGGTAGAGACCCCGTAAAGGTCAACGGACAAGCTATTTGTCTGCCGTACTTCACGCAGGACCTGCGCAACAATAAAAGCACCCATTTTATCATCCAGGGCACGCGAGGTCAGTCGGGTCCCCTGCAGACGTTCAACCCCGACACTGAAGGTCACAGGATCGCCAACCGATACCAGCTTGACGGCTTCGGCTTTGTCTGAACAGCCAATATCGATGAACTGATCTTTAAAGGGAACGACTTTGTCGCGATCCTTCACCTCAATCTGATGAATCGGCCTTTTGCCAACAACACCGGCAAGCGGACCGCCGGCAGTATGTACCGTGATGCGCTGTCCTGGCACCAGGTGCGCGTCAACCCCACCGATCGGCGCAAAGAAGAGATAACCCTGTGCATCAATATACTTGACCATAAAACCGATTTCATCACAGTGGCCGGCCAGCATCAGGCGGGGGGCTCCTGAGGGCCCTTCAATATGGGCCACCACGTTACCCATGACATCGGTTCGAATATCATCAACGACATCAGCAAGGCCTTTGCGAATCACCCGCTGCGCAGGCTGCTCAAAACCCGACGGACTTGGCGCCTCAATCAACTCCTTGAAAAACTTAAAAGCCTGCTTATTCATAGCTCTTCATCCTGTTTTATCCGAATCATAATTTTTTCACGACTAATTCACCCAGCAGGGAATTACGATAAGCTTTTGTGATTTTCACCGGGACCAGAGTTCCGGCAAGCGCGACAGGTCCGGAAAAGTTGACGATCCGATTCCATGTGGAACGACCGAACAGCTGCCCTTCCCCCATCTTACTCTCACCTTCGACCAGCACTTCCTGTACCGTGCCGACATCGGCCTCCCAAATCTGGCGAGTGATCTCCTGTTGCAGTTCGAGCATGCGGTTAAACTGCTCCTGCTTTATTCTCGCAGGCGTATCATCAGCCAGGTCGGCGGCTGCCGTACCGCTGCGCGGCGAGTAAATAAAGGAATATATATCTGCATATCTGACCTCTTCAAGCAACGACATGGTCTCGGCAAAGTCTGCTTCGGTTTCCCCGGGGAAGCCGACGATAATATCAGAGCTCAGTCGAATCTCGGGGCAAACTTGTTGTAAACGGGCGACTATCTCCAGATAGCGTTCACGCGTGTATCCCCGGTTCATGGCCCCCAGGATATTATTGGAACCACACTGCACGGGCAAATGCAGATGTTTGCAGAGCTTATCGAGGCGTCCGAAACAATCGATCAGCTCATCGGAAAGATCTTTCGGATGTGATGTGGTAAAGCGAAGCCGGTCGATACCATCAACGGCACTGACCTGTTCTAGAAGAGCGGCGAAACTGATTTCCCCGTCTTCCTTGGTCCCGTAAGAATTGACATTCTGCCCGATCAGTGTCACCTCACGCACGCCCTGCCCTGCCAGTTCACGAACTTCATCAAGGATTTCACCGCTGGGACGGCTGATCTCACGACCACGCACATAAGGCACGACGCAATAACTGCAGAAGTTATCACAGCCCTGCATGACTGTAACAAACCGGGTGAAAGCATCCTGACCGGTGCGGGACGGGAAGAGTTGCAAGCGCGTATCGCGATCGAGAAATTCCGTCTCCTCACAACGTACGTGGTTTTCTGCAACCTGTTGCACCATCTCGGGAAGGCGATGAACATTGTGAGTGCCGAACACCAGGTCCAGGTACGAGAACTCTTCCAGGAGCTGCTTACCCTCCTGTTGGGCGATGCAACCGCCCATGCCCAGAATCAGGTCAGGGTTACCGTCCTTGAGCGGCTTGAACCGCCCCAGATGGCCGTAAGCCTTACGTACCGCCTTGTCACGCACGGCGCAGGTGTTAAGCAGGATCAGGTTGGCCTGATCAGGTTTTTCAACCTGGTGGTAACCGATGCCGTCAAGCAGGCTGACAATTCGCTCCGAATCGACCACATTCATCTGGCAGCCAAAGGTTTCCAGGTAAAAAGCTTTATTATTCATACGTTTGCACTCTCTAGACAGCAGAACAGAGGCAAGAGACTAATCAAAAAGAACAGTAAAGGCAACCCTAATCCGGGCTTTTTGACGTAGCCAGTACAGGATTTTCCCCCATCACCTCTGCAAGCAAGTCGGTGGCCCGTTGTGGATGTTCTATACAGTGCAGGACCGACCGCTGTTCCTTATCGACAAAGACGCGGAGCGTACCGAGCTGTTCACCCTGGAGTTGCAGACGAAAATAGGTAATCTCCGTCAGGGCCAGTGACTCCGTGCGCGATTTCAGAAGACCTCGCTGGACAATCAGGCGGTGATCCGTGATGGCATAATAGATACGGTTCCATTCCAGGCGCGCCTGGAGAAGATGGCCGCCACTCAAATATAACCCGAAAAGGACAAAAGGCGATGGCAGCCAGGCTAACCAGACAAGCTCGTATTCCTTCGCCATGGCAAGGCCGAGGAATTGCCAGTAACCGCAAATAGCGAGAAAAACAAGCCCAAAAACAGAGTGCTTCCAATGTCTGAACGTATAGCAACGGGGCATCGGACGACCATCCCAGCGGATTTCTTCACCCGTGGACAAGTTCAGGCCCTGTTTCATTGCCCACCTGCCAGCTTGGCCAGACGACCGGCAGCAGTACGTCCAAACTTACTGTTGCGGCCCTCTTCAACGACCTTTTGGTAAAGTGCTTTGGCAGTTTCAAGATCGCCGGTTTTCTCCCTGGCCTCCGCAAGCAGGAAGAGGTTTTCAGGTACCGGTAGCAAGCCAACGCTTTTGGTCAGGGTTTTATCAGCCTGGAGATTCTTTTGCGACTGCAGAAAACAATAACCGAGGCCCATCAGGGTCTGATAGTAATCAGGCTGTAGTGTGACCACCCTCTGAAGATACAGACGAGCGGACTGCAGCTGGCCGGCGCGCAGGTATGCGAGGCCCAGAGCTCCAAGGATGCGCGGCTCATCGGGTGATATCGTAGCGGCTTGCAGATAGGACGCTATGGCCTGCGCATGATTCCCTGCTTCCTCAATCGCCCTGGACCGGACAAGCAGCTCATAACCCGGCCTTAATTCAGTGAGACGCCTGACCGACGCTGGCAGTCTGTCTGGATCAACTTTACCATTGCCAGGGAGTCCGACCGAGTCCAGGCATCCCTGAGCACAGGACGTCCGTTCAAAGAGACGGGCCATGCGGATGCTCGCTGAATCAGGATCATACGGAGAATCCGCATTAGCAAGGAACTCCCTTATCGCCTCGTTCATGCCCATCGTCGCACGAGCAGAGTATGCTTCATTCGACAATTGCACAGAAACCGCCAGGAGGTTATCCAGTTCCGTGTCGTTGTGTATTTCGGTCAGCAGTCCACGGGTCAGAATGATGCGACCACCAGGAAGGGAATAAACAGCGGGTACGCTTCGATCAGCAATTGAAATTTTACAGGCGTGATTGCCCTGAGCGCTTTGGTCACACAGACGCCGCAGTTCAGACACAAGGGCATCATCGTTATAGGGGCCGCCAAGCAGCTGCAGCAAACGAGCCTCAGCCGCTGCCCCGATCCTCGCTTCCTCCTGCGGCGTCAACGGCAAAGGAGGCGCCGGCATATTCCGGGTCACGACGGCACAACCACCCAAACTGACCAGGAGTACGCAGAGCAAGAAAAAGAGTGATATGTTTTTACAAACAGAGATCGGCATTATTGAAAGCTCTCATAACTTGAAATAAAAAGTAATGCATCTTAGGCCATGCTCGCAAATCAGACAAGTCGAAGTCCGAAGATCTGGCAAGTTTCATTCCAGACGATATCATTTAGCAGGAGCACAAGAGAGCGTTCAAAAAAGCTGCTTGCATTTCCCTGTCAAGTGTCTATTATGTGCCGCCCGTACAACTCCAGATAAAATGTATATAAATTAAGGTAGCAATCATGACACATCATCTACGTAACATCGCCATTATCGCACACGTCGACCACGGCAAAACCACTCTGGTTGATGCGATGCTAAAGCAATCCGGAGTCTTCCGCGATAACCAGGTCATCACCGAGCGGGTGATGGACAGCAACGACCTGGAGAAAGAACGCGGCATCACCATTCTCTCCAAGAACCTCTCGATTCATCATGGCGGGGTCAAGATCAATATTGTCGACACTCCCGGCCACGCAGACTTTGGCGGTGAGGTGGAACGCGTTCTGAAGATGGTTGACTCAGTTTTGTTACTGGTCGACGCTTTTGACGGACCGATGCCACAGACCCGTTTTGTACTGAAAAAATCTCTTGAACTCGGCCTTCGCCCGATCGTTGTCATCAACAAGATCGACCGACCAGGATCACGCCCGCAAAAAGTCGTCGACATGGTCTTCGATCTTTTCTGCGAGCTCAATGCCGATGAAAACCAGCTCGACTTTCCCTTTATTTTCACCAGCGCCAAACAGGGCATTGCCAAGCGTGAACTGGATGATGACTCCGACAACCTCGATCCGCTCTTCGAGATGATCCGCGAAAGGGTGGCACCACCGGCTGCTGATGTGGATGCCCCCTTCCAGATGCTAGTCACCTCCATAGACTATAATGACTACCTTGGTCGTATCGCAACCGGCAAGATCTTCAACGGCAAGATCCGCACTGGTGAGACGGTGGCGTTAATCAAAAAAGGCGGCGAGATCTCCAAAGGGCGCATCAGCAAACTCCTTGGCTACGAAGGCCTTAAACAGATTGAGATAACCGAGGCAAGTGCTGGCGACATCGTCACCGTTGCCGGCTTCGAGAATGTCGGCATCAGTGAGACTCTGGCTTGTGCCGAGAACCCAAAATCACTGCCCTACCTCGCGATCGACGAGCCGACGTTGTCCATGAACTTCATTGTCAATTCCTCGCCGTTCGCAGGGCGCGAGGGCAAGTATGTGACCTCGCGTAACATTCGCGATCGGCTCTTCAAAGAGTTGCGCACCAATGTCTCCCTGCGCGTGGAAGAGACAGCCAATACCGACACCTTCAGAGTTTCGGGCCGTGGCGAACTACACTTATCCATTCTGATCGAGAACATGCGCCGTGAAGGCTATGAGCTTGCGGTTTCCAAGCCGGAAGTCATCTGCCGTGAAATAGATGGAGAGAAGTGTGAGCCAATGGAGTATCTGGTTATCGATGTTCCTGAAGAATTCCAGGGCACAGTGATCGAAAAACTTGGTCCCCGCAAAGCTGAAATGGCGGCCATGAATTCCCTGGATGGTTTTAATCGCCTGGAATTCGTGATTCCGGCCCGAGGTTTGATAGGTTTCCGTAGCGAGTTCCTCACAGATACCCGCGGGACAGGAGTCCTAAACCATACTTTTCAAGGCTATGCGCCCTGGAAAGGAGAGATTGCAGGCCGCAAGAACGGTGTCTTGATCGCCATAGAAACTGCAGAAACGGTTGCATACTCGCTCTTCAATCTGCAGGATCGCGGCACCCTCTTCGTGCAACCGGGTGTTAGAGTTTACGAAGGGATGATCCTCGGTCAGCATGCCAAGGAAAACGATCTCGTTGTCAATGCCTGCAAAGGAAAAAAGCTGACCAACGTGCGTGCCTCTGGTTCCGATGAGTCAATTCGCCTGACACCGCCAAGGGATCTAACTCTTGAACAGGCCCTGGAATTCATAGACATTGATGAACTGGTTGAAATTACTCCCCAATCGATTCGCCTTCGGAAACGACTTCTCGACGAAAATGATCGTAAAAAAGCCCACAAGAAAGCCAAATAATCTTCCTTAAGGGACTGCCCTCACATGAGGGCGGCCCCTTAGCACTTTCCCGTCCCAGACAAACGTCACTCAGCCACAAAAGCAATAAAACCCTACCGTTACAGTGTGGTTAGGGGTCAGGTCTACACATTTCATTTTTTCGGCTCAGATAAGATAGGATTTGGACAAGATTTACCATTGAAATGTGCCGTCTGGGCAGGGATAAGAGTCTCACCAACCTGGACGGAGAAAATTATTGAATAAAAGATGTCAGATAGCTTGAAAAAATCACTGTTTGGCACTATGATTGCCCCGACTTTCAGAGTAAAACCTTAACCCATGAAAATATCGGAGGCAGCGTGGTCCGAGAGTTGAACACTCACGAGAAAGAAACCCTTCTGGCCATTGCCCGCCAGGCAATCATCCACGGCGTGAAAACCGGACAGGAATACATTGAACCCCGCGAAGAAAAAACCCTGAACCAGCGCAACGGATGCTTTGTCACCATCAAGCAGAAGGGACAGTTGCGCGGATGCATCGGCAATTTCCAATCGGAGTTGCCCCTTTTCAAAGAAGTTGCCCAGATGGCCCAGGCATCGTCAGCGAAGGATCCCCGCTTCTATCCTCTCAAAGAGGAAGACCTCGACAATTTCACTCTCGAAATCTCGGTCCTCTCTCCACTGCAAAAAGTAGAGTCAATCGAGGAGATTGAAGTCGGCAAGCACGGCATCTACATCGAGAAAAGTTTTTATCGCGGCGTTCTCTTGCCTCAGGTTGCAACAGAGCATAACTGGGATCGCCAAACATTCCTCAAACAGACCTGTCTCAAAGCCGGCCTTCCTACTGATGCCTGGGAGGCGGTGGACGCTGACATCTATCTTTTCAGTGCCCAGGTTTTTGGCGAGGAAGATTCAGTATAAGCGATGAGGAAACATCATTAAGAAGAAACGGGAAGACCTGCAAGGCCTTCCCGTTTTTTTATTTTTTATCCGAAAAGGGATCAAGCATCCCAACGCGTCGTCACACGACGATCAATCAGATAATTACTGCCCGGCAGGCTCTTCACATAATCCTTTACTTCAGTAGCAACCCTGGCGATTTCAACAGGTGACCTGAAAGAACGCTTCACATCTGAAACAACCGCTATTGAAACCGACATGATCGGGAAACGCCTTTTCACACCGTAGCGGTCATAACCTTCGATAAACCCGTTGTCACGATCTTCGCGCTGATAATAGTCGGGGATCAGTCGATCAAAATCAGTTATGATTGCCTGACAGACCTGTTCCACAATGTCAGGAGATGTAACCAGAACAAAATCATCGCCGCCGATATGGCCGACAAAATCATTCTCTTCAGCATATTCATCCTTGGCATTGTAAAGAACTTCACCGGTCATTTTGATCAGATCACTACCCTTGGCATAGCCGTACTTGTCGTTAAACGCCTTAAAATCATCCAGGTCAATGTAACAGAGCGCGAACTTTTCCCCTTGCTCCATTTTTCCCTTTAAGACCTGTTCAATAGCCAGGTTTCCAGGCAGGCGGGTCAACGGGCTGGCATCAAGATAGCGTTGCTGATTGTCCTTGATCTTCAGCATCATCTCCTGGATCTCGCGACCGAGACCGTCGCTGACGGTTAGAAATTCAGTCGGTGACATTTCATCAAGGACGACATCGCCCAGAGACCTTGTCGCCTGGCGCAGGCGCTCTATAATTCTGGCGGACTGGTGAACGGCAAAGGCGACGCCGATCAGTCCACCCAATAACCCGGTCAGGCTGAGAACCAGCACTATCAATTGGCGGTTTCGAATCAGATCAAGAGTCGCTATGGCGTCTGCAGTTTGCAGTTGCGCGGCAACCTGCTCAAGAGAGGACAAGGCGACCAGACATGCCAGCATAAAGCCGACAGCCGTAACGAGAAAAGTGCCCAGAATGTAACGAATGAGGGTAAAGTGCATAGATTTTCCGACAGGGCTCAATTCATTAAACCACAACTTTAACGACCGGCCTCATCAATTGCCTTTTCCTTAAACCAGCGGTCGAACCATGTACGATGATCCTTCTCCGAGAGAAGCCTGAGGTCGTTCGGCCCTAGCCAGACACCACCACAGCTGAGGCATTTATCCATGGGAACGCCCCGGAAATCAATCGGCTCAATTTCATCTCCGCACTTCGGGCAACGTCCTAGGCAATACTGACGGATCAGTTTTTCACGGGTCTCCGTTTTAATCTTCTCTATCAGCTCTTTTTCCAGATCATGAAAATATTTGTTCTCCAAAGCCTTTTTACGTTCTTCCCATGCGTCTGTCATGGCAACACCTCCCGGATAGAATCAGTTTCTGTAATTATAACAGCCATTTGTAAGCCAGCAACAGTTATCCAGAGCTTAAGGAAAATCGTCCGGCACCGTAGGTAGCTCCCTTGCCGACGCCAAACAGTGAAGCCACCGCAAACACCCAGTAAAGATCTTCCAGGGCCTGCCCATGCAAACTCATTTCTCCAATAAAACCACCGACCGACATGCCCCTTTGCCCCTGCAAAGAGCGCCAGTCGCGCCAGGCAAGTTTTGATCCAGTCTGCTCCAGTTCGAGAACCTTCTCGAGCAGGTGAGCAGGATCGTCGCAAACCTCAGCATCACTGTGGGCGTATAACATCGAAGTCACCCGTCTCAGCATAAACGGAAAGACCTGCATCAGGCTCGGTCTTCTCAGTGGCTTGCCATCAACCATAAGTCGGGCCGGTGTCAGGTAGTTGATGGACAGGTCGTGGCTAATCCGTTCTTTCTGAAACAGCCAGGGTAAAGATTGTACGGAGCAGGCCAAACTCTCCAGGGCTTCATTCTGACGCCAGACCAAGTGCTCTTTACAATCCGAGTCCAGACTGAAAGCTTGAGTCACTTCAAAGCGTCCCGCTCCGGCGACCAGGCCAAGGTTGCCAAGATGAATCAGACTGCGGAGAAAACTGTGGATTAACGGAATACCAGTGCCAATAAAGAGCGCTTCGAGAACAAGTTTGTCACCAACATTAAACAGTGACTGTTGCATAAGCGGCATGGTCAGGACAAAAGCAGGTGCCGGTTTCTGAAATTTTCTCCGGGCGACCGGGTCACCGCTCAGAGGCGGTCGGAAGAGGGTCTCCCACTGCCGATGTTCCTGCTTATCGCTCGAACCGGGCAGAGGCCTTCCTGCAAGCTGCAGGGCGCGCCCGATGCCCAGGAAATCAGAGGGCTGGACCACGCTGGAAGAGCTAAACAGGAGAACAAAGCGCACTCTGGCGATATCAACATGCTGTAGCGCCTCCGGCCAATCCGGTATCAGAAAATCATTCTTTGCGATCATTGCAGGATGTTGTAGTCCTTGTACAATTCTGTTAGAGTCCGCCGAAAGTAATTACATAGCCCTATCAATAACAGGGTGCAACGTCTGCGCCAGAAAAGCCTAACACATCATGCTGCAATTTGAACTGCTTGCCAAAGACCAGACTACACGTGCACGCCGCGGCCGGGTCACCACTCCACACGGAACAATTGAAACGCCGATATTCATGCCGGTTGGCACCCATGGGGCCCTCAAGGCAATGACTCCGGCGCAGGTTGACGACGCCGGCGCCCAGATTATTCTTTCCAACACCTATCATCTACACCTCAAGCCGGGCGAGGCTCTGGTTGAGAAAGCCGGTGGGCTGCATCAGTTTATGAACTGGCCCAAACCTATTCTCACCGACAGCGGCGGTTTCCAGGTTTTCTCACTCCCAAAGAAAGAGATCACCGAAACCGGCGTCTTCTTCAAGCACGAGATCAACGGCGACCGCATCTTTCTCGGCCCGGGTGAGGCAACCGGCATTCAAAACCGCCTTGGTGCAGACATTATCATGGCGTTTGACGAATGTATCCCCTACCCGACCACCCCAGATTACGCTCGCAAATCGGTCAAAAAAACCCTGCGCTGGGCTGAACAATGTCTCAAGGCACACAGACGTGACGATCAGGCGCTCTTCGGCATCGTCCAGGGCGGTGTTTTTGAAGATCTGCGACGCGATTGCGCTCAGGCACTTACGGCAATGGACTTTCCCGGCTACGCTATCGGCGGTGTCAGTGTCGGCGAAGGGCTGGAACTCCTGAAAAAAGTTGTGGACTATACGGAGCCGTTTTTACCCGAAGATAAACCGAGATACCTGATGGGAGTCGGGCTGCCGGAAGATATCCTGGAAAGTATCGAACGAGGCATGGACATGTTCGACTGCGTGATCCCGACCCGTTACGCCCGCAGTGCCACCCTCTTTACCAGGCGTGGCAAAATTCGTCTGACCAACAGGCGTTATCGCCGCGACTTCTACCCGGTTGACGCTTCGTGCAGCTGCTATTGTTGCAGCAACTTTACCAGAGCCTATCTGCACCACCTTTTCAACGCCAACGAAGTCCTCTCTGCGACTCTGGCGGCGATCCACAACGTACGTTTCTACCTCGACATGGTTGCCGAGGCACGCACTGCGATTGAGGCAAACGACTTTTCCGGCTTCAAAGCAGACTTCCTCGGCGAATATCTTCGTGATGATGGCAAACCGGGACGTTGACGGCGAGCTCTCAGACCAGCATAATCAGACTATGGCTGACGATTCCGGCACCCCAAGGATTGATGTCGAACTGGGCAGACGGCTACACAAGGCCCTGACTGCGACAGGCGAGGAGCTGTTTCAGGTCTTTCTTGACCCGGAGATGCAGGTCCTGCGCACCACCTTTAAGAACCCGCACCTGAATGAAGACCACCTTCTGACCCTGCTCAAGCGTCGCGACCTCTCCGAAGATCTCCTTAAAGCAATATATCAACTGGAAGCAGCCAAAAGCAGCCATCGATTGCATCTTGCCCTGGTAAAAAACCCAGGCACACCGAGTTCGGTCGCGTTAGCTCTGCTGCCACATCTCCACCTCTTCGAGCTGGTTGATCTCTGCATGATCCCGGGAGTCACACCGGACCAGAAATTTGCTGCCGAACGCGCCATCATGCAGCGACTGCCAACTACTGAGCTGGGCAACAAGATGACCCTGGCCCGCCGGGCAACGGCCACTGTTGTCGGGCATCTTCTCAAAGAGGGTGAAATCCGTCTTGTTGAAATCTGCCTCAACAGTCCGCGTCTGCGAGAAGTTGCCATTCTGCAGTTCATCAATGGTGCCAGCTCTTCAGCCGAGACTATTTCCATAATAGCCAGGCATCCCAAGTGGAAATCACGACCCAATATCCGCCTCGCCATCCTCAAGAACCGCCGCACCCCGGCTATCTGGTTCACCCTCTTCCTGCCCCAACTGCGCACACCTGACATCCGCAACCTGCTGCTTTCCCGCAGGCTCAATCCGGCACAAAAAATGCTTGTACAAGAAGAGATTAAGAAACGTGGCGGTTCTTCCATGCGGTAACAGGATGACACAATGAGATTTCCATTGTGCGCCCCTATTACTACCTTCAACCGTTGTCATAACTATGTTAATCTTCCTGACGTTAAAGCACAGAAGCATCCGCGTCATCAGAGGTCATTTATGGGCAAATATTTAAACTTCATCCTGGCAATACTCATCCTCGTCATCGTCACGGCGGTCTGCTCCACTTTTTTTTACAAGAAGGGGCAGGAATCCGCTTGGGAGCTGTCCAAACAACTGATACCGCTTAACAAAGGGGAGCTTTATCTCTGTGTTGAAAAAACGGATACGAATGGAGTCAGTTTCCTTACTGTTCAGGAACTCAGTAAAGCAATCAAGGACAAAAACGGCAATCAAAGGGAATTGCGTTTTAGAGTGAACCTTGCAAGGGACGGCATGAGCCTGCAGGAATATAACAATCGTTACAGGGGCGGGAAACAGGGGTTTTAGATAATCAGTTAAAGTTGAAAAGTTAAAGGATGGAAGGACGACCCACATTAAGGTCGTCCTCTTTATTGATCGTCTGTTCTCCTTGTGATTCTATACAGCCCTAAAGCTTTACAGCTTTACCACCAAGGGCATCCTCCGTATAGAGTCCGGTCCTATTCCGGGGCACCAAGAGTCAAGCTATATTCCTGCGCGCCTTCGGCACCTTCCGGGTCAGTCACAATGATTGCGATCGTATAGTCGCCGGGAACGATATCGGCAAGAGACCAACGGATCAAACCACTCGCGGGATCGATTTCCATGCCGTCCGGGGCTTCATCGAGACGGTATGTGAACTGGCTGTCATCAGGATCGCTCACCTCGACCTGGTAGCGATAATCCAGTGAAGAAATGCTCTGAGGAGGCTCAGAAATAATCATCGGGGCCGCATTGGGGACCAACTGCGCGTAACTCTCGTAAGTCGGGCCATCTTCGAAGAAATCGTTCGGTACGATCAGAACCTGAATAGTATCTCCCTTGGAGAACTTGTTGCCAGGCAATGTTGCTTCGGTTAATAGCGGGTCTGCCGCACCGTTCACCAACCATTGGTAGGTGAAACTCACATCGTCATCATCGGCATCTTCAGCGACCGGGGAGACAGAGACATCGACACCGGCAAAGATTTCGTCCGGAGTCGAAGAGATATCGATAACCCGTGGCAGGCTGTTGCCAATCGAAACGGACACCTGGGCGCCCTTGTCCAGAGTGCCAACCTCAACAGAAACAGTGTCATTACGCTTGAAGCTGACGTTGCATAATTGGGGATCGGTCCCAGTAGAAACAATCTCGTCATTCACCTTCCAGACAATATTTTTACTGCCCGGGCCCCCCTGAATGGCAGCTTGAAGACAATCTGAAGAGGTGGGGCTTTCCGGAAGAATTCTGACGTTTACACCACCCGACCCGGAGCTGGTAGACTCGCTCTGGTTATCTTTGATCGACGAACTCGTCTCACCTTTCTGTGAAGTTTGTGTCACCAGCGTAGTTTTCTCGGGAGTCTCTTCACTACAAGCAGCAAGAGCAACGGCACAAAAAAGAAGTAAAAGCAGACGAATGAAATACATGAACCCTCCGTTAACTTTAAGCGGGATTTCTCAACAGAAACATGCTAGCTCAAAAGAGGTGTGAAAATCTACAGAGTATTAAGCCAGGACCCTACAGCCCTACTGCCTTATTGACTTCCTCAAACAATTGACCCGGCTGATTTTAACAAACAGCCGGGTCGATTGTTCCTGTTAGAAGTTCAGTTAGAATCTACCATTGCATCCAGTAGACTGGTGAGATCAGCTTGATATCAGGCGCGTTGTATGTCTCGACGCGATTACTCGAACTGATCATCATGGTGACCCGACCGCTGGCATCGATCAGGGTTACAATCCCTGACGGTATACCTTGGCCGAGGTAACGGGTCCGGTCAGAACGGGTGAGCACCGCGCCGTCCGCGCCTTTTGAACGGTCTGTATCAAGCAGCGTGTCGTACGCTCCGTCGTTGAGGAGATCGTAGTTAAAGACCGCTTCACCTGTCAAGGCACTCAGGTGGTAGAGATGCGAGCTACCCAGGTTGCCAACAGCGCACGGGTCGCCAGCGTTTGGATCTGCAGACGGTGTATAGGTGGTGTAGTAGGCCTCGTTGTTAAACATAACCGGAGCCGCCAGCACCTTCTCGCCAACCACGGTTGATTCGGAGCCGGTCGCGGCCGAAACGAACGTTGAAGCATCACCCGCAATAATTCCGGACTCGTCCGGGAACGCCCAGTTCATCTTGATGTACCAGCCAAGATACGGGTAACTCCCGCTACTGGTAACGGTCGGGTTGGACGCATCGTTTTGCAATCTGTCCAGAGTCAACTCAGCCAACGCGGCGTCGGTTCCCTGCAACGGATCAAGCGTCAGGTCGACCAGGCGTGTTTCATTAATGCCGTCAGTAGTAATCTGGCCATCATCTATAACCTGATAGATACGGTCGACAACGGCATGATTGAGCGGATGAGCACGATCACCGGTACCGAACCAGAGGTTGACCTTACCACTGATCTGAGCAACAGCAGGTTTGTAGAAGATCTTGCGGCCGACATCACCAACAATCAGGTTGCCATCAGCGTCGTAACCCGGGTTGGAATCAAAGACGATGTTGCCCGTCCAGTTCGCCACATCAGGGCTATAAAGGGTGGTGGGGTGATTGAAACGCCACATACGCCCACCGGTATCGCCGACGTAAATGGTGTCACTGAAGCCATCGCCATTCAAATCGCCGACGGTCATGTCACTTGCTATCGGGTAGTCAAGGTCACTGTTGTTGTCGGTATCGTACTCCCACAGGATGGTTCCAGAGAAGTCGAAATTCGGAACATAACTGCCTGCTGCGCCTGCCAGTCGCGCAATCGCAATGGCATACATGGCCCTGCCCCGCGGGTTATAACGACTGTCTGGCGAGGTCGACCCCGGTGAGGTTTTTCCAGCACCACTATCAAGACCGCCATCATCCAGTTGCGGTAGGACAATCGGATCCGAGCTGGTGTCGTCCGGGAAGTCCTGGTTCTGTCCGTAACGCAGGTCCTCGTTCTTGTCGTAGCCACCGGTCACGAAAGCAACGACCTGAATATTGTTGGCGGAGTCTTTGACCTTGGCCAGGCGTGGCTGACTCCAGGATTGTCCCATCTCCGCCAGGTTATTGCCGCCAGTTACTGTAGAACTATCCACGCTAAAGAGCAGCTCGGGTGCTGTCGGGTCGCTGACATCGAGGGCAAAGTACCCGCCCCACGGTCCGGCATAGGAGATATCATCACTGCTGCCCCCACGCCGCAGACCGAACACCAGGATCACTTTGTCATTATCAAGGCCTGCCGTTTCTATGATGCCGTCGTTATCCTGATCGTGGACATAGGCAACCGGCGGAGAGTCGACAAAATACTGGTGAGTGCCATCGACCGTTTCCTTGAGATGAGGCAGGACTTGTGGCGGGATGAACCCCCACATTTCCCGGCCATCACAATCGCGGAAAGCATGTACCATGCCGTCATTTGCACCGACATATAAAACCGAGGTATTCTGTGAGCAGTCACTTTCATTGCTCAAGGTGTACGGTGAATAGTTGAACACAACCGGGCGCGAATGCAGGATGTCGCCCAGCAGCCAATCGCGTTGATCGGTTGAACTGCCATACCTGTAGCCATGGACATAATTAATGATGTCCTGCTCGACAAGTCTTGTTGCAGCGACCGTTGTAACATCGACCTTGAGTGGCCCCTGAGTCCCATCGTCGGCAGTCAACAAACGACCATTGCCCGGGACAAAGAGGTTATCGGCATCAGTCAGTATTTTATCATCCGATCCGCCCGGGTTCGTGTAGGTATAGATATGTCGCGCACCTAAGTATGTAGGGGGATCAGTTTCTGCAACCGACAGGTCACGGTTCGTAAGCGTACCTCCGACACCACCACAGTTAGCAAGGCCACCATCGCCTTCGCTTACTTTACGATAATCAGGGTCACCAATCGGTATGTTCGAACAGATAATTTCATCATCATCATCGATGTCCCCATCACCGTCAAAATCCCTAACTCCCCAATAAGAGTTTGAGGTCTCAATGAACGCACCCGTGTTAGCGTCGGTTGCAGGGTCTCCGTTCTTATCATCCAGTTGATCACCGTTACCAACCTGGTATTTCTTGACATTTCCTACCCAGGCATCTTCAATCTGCGGCTTGAAAAGGCCAAGATAGACACGATCACTACTGATCGTACGGTTTGTGGTGCTGGCAGGGACGACCGGTGCAACAAAAGCCGTATCCGCGTCCAGAACAATCTTGGCTAGCAGATCTTGCAGTGCCTCTGCAAGCTTTTGAGCGTTGTAGGCATTGTAATAATTTCCACCACCATCTAGCGCTGCATTCTCAACCAAAGGATCCGAAGGCTGGAATGCCAGCACCGTGTGGACGGTGATATCACCAAAATCACCATCGCCATTCACATCTTCGCTTTTATTCAAGCGGTGGGCGACGTCATCCAGGTAGTGGTCTCCGGAACCATAATCAGCGCCGCCGCCAGTTGCCTCGTCACCATAGCCATCGCCATCGGCGTCCAGAATTGTCGCCGGCATTGGGTTGGAGGCGTCGTTGTTCGGCAGACCGTTGGTAATGACAATAATGTGGTTGTAACCACAGTTGCCATCGGCGGCTACAAACTGCCCATCATCGTTGACCGGGGTATAGTTGGCACCGAAGTAATAGCCGGCATCGTAGAGAGCTGAAGCGAGAGGGCGCACCGACCCTGAGGAAATCGACGGATGACCGGTATTGTTGCCGTTTTCATCGACGCCGGGAATCGCTGCCAGGAAATCATTCAGGTCGGCATCATTCTCCAGACTTTGCACTTCAGCCAGGAGTTTACCACCGTGGTTGTTGTCGCCGTAGGAATAGGCACCGAAATCCACATCTGCGTCCTGGGCCTGGGTCACGACCGACTTAATGGCCTCGAACATAACCTCTCGCTGAGTGACAGCCTCGGCCTCACCTTCCGTTACCGTGAAGAAGGCTATGACCGACGCTACGGCCAGCGACAGGGTCGGCATGGCACTGCTGATCGTCCGCACGATCGGCGACAGTCCTCCGCCTGTATCAGCATCAGCGTAAGTCTCGACATCCACGCCGGGAGCGCCGTCCAGCTGGCTGAGCGGCGGCAGAGGTGCAGTGGGTGCCAACGAGCCCGGGCATGGGAAGTTGCTGGGCAAATAGTAGTTGATCCCCGTATCCCAGTCGCCGCTATTGATCTCGGTGGTTTCAGGAACCGTGGACTCACCGACTGTACCGAGATAGGTCCAATAGGACGCCCAGTCCGTATTGTTCTTGCCCGGTTCCGTAGCTGAGGAAGAGAGATGAGAGGTGTGTAGCTGGTATTTAGCTGTGTTGGCCCCACTACCGCTAATAACAACCAGCGGCGCAGCGTAAGTGGCCGTGCAGCCACAGACGCCATTGCCATCGGTGTCCAGGAGGGCGTTGTCACCCGAACACAGGTCATCACAATCGGGTACAGTGTCGCCATCCAGGTCGATCGTGTCATCCTCTGTAGGACACACATCATCGCCATTGTCCACCGTGTCACCATCAATATCCGGGTCACAGACATCACCGAGGCTGTCATTATCATAATCAGCCTGGTCGGCGTTGGCATCATTCGGGCAATTATCAACGTCGTTGGTAATGCCGTCAGCATCGTTGTCGTTGTCACAAACATCGCCAATGCCGTTGCCGTTGCTGTCCGCCTGGTCATTGTTTGCATC
>CAZXBD010000083.1:0-5384 GCA_964638305.1 uncultured Geobacteraceae bacterium
CAAATCGTCAATACGGCTGCCTGTTTCTACTGAGTCATCGTGGACAAAATGCAGTTCCGGAACGTGACGTAAGCGTAACTCCTGGCCAAGACGACGACGAAGAAAGCTTGCAGCACGGCGCAGTGCTTTCAGGCTTTCCTGTGCCTTTTCAGGTTTAAACACGGTAATGAACACCTTTGCATGCGAAAGGTCGCGTGTGACCTCCACATCCGAGAGGCTGACAAAGCCCACCTCCGGATCCTTGATTTCTTGCTGAATCAGCTTGGCAAGATCGCGCCGCATCTGGCCAGCAACGCGTTCGTGCCTCTTGAAATCCCTGGGTGGCATAGTGCTTCAGTATCCTTTACTTAAGGGTTCTGGCAACTTCGGTGCGCTCGAAACATTCAATATGGTCACCTGGCTTGACATCGTTGTACATCTTGACGCCAATACCGCATTCCGTGCCGGCAACCACCTCGGAAACGTTGTCCTTGAAGCGTCTCAGCGACTCGAGTTCGCCCTCGAATACCACCACGTTATCACGCAATACCCTGATGGGGTTAGCACGTTTCACATGGCCTTCAACTACCAGGCAACCGGCGATGGCGCCAAATTTCGAAGAACGGAATACGTCCCTGACCTCGGCCAGGCCAACGATACTCTCTTTCGTCTCGGTACCCAACATACCTGTAATGGCAGCCTTAACGTCATCGATGGCTTCATAGATGATGCTGTAGTAATGAAGGTCCAGTTCCTGCTCCTGGATAACCCTGCGTGCACTGTTGTCCGCACGCACGTTAAAGCCAATGATGATGGCCCCGGATGCATGCGCCAGGGTCGCATCAGACTCGGTAATGGCACCGACACCTGCAGCTACGATGGTGACCTTGATATCTTCATTGCTAAGGCCAACCAGTGAGTCTTTCAGTGCCTCAACACTGCCCTGCACATCGGCGCGTATCAGCAGGTTCACGACCTGCTGCTCGCCCTTGCCCATGTTTTCAAACAGGTTCTGCAGGTTGGCTGCCTGCTGCTGTGCCAAACGGCTTTCGCGTTGACGGCTCTGACGATCGGATGCAGCTTCCCGGGCCTTCCTCTCATTGGCCACAACCAGCATTTCGTCACCGGCAAAGGGCACACCGGATAAGCCAAGGATTACCGCTGGCATGGATGGCCCGGCCGATTCGATCGCAGCACCGGTTTCATCAAACATTGCCCGGACACGACCAAACTCCTGACCGGCAAGCACCATTTCACCGCGCTTGAGGGTGCCATTTTGCACCAGTACGGTCGCCACTGGCCCACGGCCTTTATCCAGGCTGGATTCGATCACCAGGCCCTGCGCCTGTCTTTCCGGGTCAGCCTTGAGTTCGAGTAATTCAGTCTGGAGCAGGATGCCTTCAAGCAGATCTTCAATGCCCTCTCCCGTCTTGGCGGACACGGGTACAAACAGTTCCTCACCACCCCATTCTTCGGAGATAACCTCCTGCTGGGCAAGTTCGGACCTGATACGTTCAATATCTGAATCGGGAAGGTCAATCTTGTTGATTGCGACGATCAGCGGAACGCCGGCGGCGCGCGCATGCTGGATCGCTTCCTTGGTTTGTGGCATGACGCCATCATCGGCTGCAACCACCAGCACCACGATATCCGTCGCTTGTGCACCACGTGATCGCATGGCAGTAAAAGCCGCGTGACCCGGGGTATCGAGGAACGTGATAATGCCGTTTTTCGTTTTAACGTGGTAAGCGCCAATATGTTGCGTAATACCGCCGGCCTCGCCATCGGCGATCTTTGTTGCTTTGATATAATCGAGCAAGGACGTTTTGCCGTGGTCAACGTGACCCATCACAGTAACGACGGGTGGCCGTGGAACACCTTCGGTATCGCTCGGCTCGGATTTGGCAGCAATCAATTCCTGCTCGATACCTTTTTCTTCTTCCGGTTGGGCGGTGTGCCCCAGTTCTTCTGCCACCAGAATGGCTGTGTCCTGATCAAGTGCCTGGTTGATGGTGACCATCATCCCCATTTTCATCAATACCTTTATGATTTCCGTGGCCTTGATCGCCAGTAACTTGGCAAGCTCCGAGACCGCGATCGTTTCCGGCACAGCGATATTGCGAACGACGGGTTCGGTTGGTTTCGAAAAACCATGTTCGGTCGGTCTTTGTGGCTGGCTTACACGCTTGGTGGGTTTACGGCGCCGTGCTCCGGCACCAACATTAACATGCAACTCCCGGCGGCCATAACGGGTCGCTGGTTTTGCGCGTTCCTTTTTGCGCTTATGCTGCTCTTCGGCCAGTTTGCGAAGACGTTCTTCTTCTTTTTTGCGTGCTTCTTCCTCGGCCCTCTGTCTTGCGGCAGCTTCCTCGGCCTGTTCTTCCTGTTCGCGCTGGGACTGCTCTTCCTGGGCCTTCCGTGCCGCTTCCTCGGCAGCTTTTCGAGCCGCCTCTTCGGCTTCCTGACGGGCCTTTTCTTCGGCCTCGATCCGGGCTTTTTCTTCGGCCTCGCGGCGGTCCTGTGCCTCTTTCAGTGCCTGTTTGACTTTCTCTCTTTCAGGATCCTCGGTTTGCAGGGCCTCACGTTTCACGTATGTCCGGCTCTGCCGGAATTCCACGTTAACCGTCTTGGTAGACGCCCGTGGCCCACTTCCCGGAATACGCAGTTCACTGACCGATTTGCGCTTGAGCGTGACCTTACGTGGTGCTGTCGCATCGCTTTCTGACTTACCGTGTGATGACCTTAAGTGAGCCAATAACCTTTTCTTGTCGTCATTGGATACCGGGTCATCACCGGATGTGAGGTTGATATTGGCTTTACTCATCTGGGTAATCAGTTTGTCTACACTGATTCCCAGCACTTCAGCCAATTGTGCAACGGTAACTTGGGACATATATTCTGCTCCTTTAAGAACCTGTTGGTCCTTTTTTTCAGGAATCCTGGCCTGCTTCTTCAAACCATGGCGCGCGAGCTGCCATGATCAATGCGGCTGCCTCTTCTTCTGATATTTCATCAACCTCCAGCAATTCATCCACTGAAAGTTCTGCGAGGTCTTCCTGGGTACGTGTACCGTTTTCTGCCAGGCGGTAAGCGAGGCGTTCGGTCATTCCATCGAGGCTCAGGAGGTCTTCAGCCGGGCTGTTGTCATCCAGTGCCTCTTCCTTGGCAATCAGCTGCGTCAACAAGGCGTCTCTTGCCCGCCGCCGCAACTCCGTAACCATCTCTTCATCAAACTCTTCAATTTCGAGTAATTCGGAATCTGGAACATACGCAACTTCTTCAATATTACTGAAGCCTTCCTGTACCAGGATATTGGCTACGCCTTCATCTACATCGAGACGATCCATGAAGTTAGTGAGAACCTTGCCGGCTTCTTCCTCACCCTTCTTGTCGGCATCCTCAACCGTCAGTACATTGAGTTCCCAGCCGGTAAGATCACTGGCCAACCTGACGTTTTGACCGCCACGGCCAATCGCCTGCGAAAGATTGGCCTCTTCAACGGCGATATCCATCATGCGACGCTCTTCATCTACGACAATGGACGCAACTTCGGCCGGCTCCATTGCATTGATAACAAACTGGGCCGGGTTTTCGTCCCAAAGGATGATATCGATACGTTCACCCGCCAACTCGTTTGAAACCGCCTGTACACGCGAGCCGCGCATACCCACACAGGCACCGATCGGATCAGTTCTGGGATCGTTGGATTTAACCGCGATCTTGGCTCTGCGTCCCGGATCACGTGCACCACCCATGATGGAGATCAACTCCTGTCCGATTTCCGGCACCTCGAGTTCAAACAACGCGATCAGGAATTCCTTGATGGTTCTGCTGGCGAACAACTGGGGGCCACGCGGTTCTGGTTTCACTTCATAAAGAAATGCCCGTAAACGGTCACCCGGACGTACGGTTTCACCCTGGATCATGTGACGCTGGGCAACAAATGCCTCGGCGTTGCCACCCAGGTCGAGGTATACATTGCCACGCTCAATGCGCTTGACGATACCGTTGATCAGTTCGCCTTCGCGGTCTTTGTAAGCATCAACGACCTGCTCTCTTTCTGCTTCCCTGACACGTTGCACGATGACCTGCTTTGCGGTCTGTGCTGCGATTCGGCCAAACTCGACGTTCTCCATGGGTTCTTCGATAAAATCACCCACTTCGATCTCCGGATTATGTCCAATGGCTTCCTGGTGCAGAATCTGGTATTCCGTTGATTCGATCTCCGCATCATCCTCCAGAACTTCCCATCGGCGGAAGGTTTCATATTCACCGGTATCCCGGTCAATGGATACACGTGCCAGTATTTCATCATTGTTGCGTTTGAGAGTTGCCATCGCGAGTGCCGACTCCAAGGCTTCGAAGATGACGCCCTTGGCTACACCTTTCTCATTGGATACCGCGTCCACAACCAGAAGAATTTCTTTACTCATGTGCTCTTAACTCCGTACAGGGTCTTATACCGTATTTTCTAATTACTTGGTTTTGTGACCGGCGAGGATTTTTTCATAATCCGGGACCAGCCTGGCCTTAACAATATTGCTCAACTCCAATGTCACTTCCGAACCGTCCTGTTCGATACGAACGCTGGACTCGTCTGCACCCAGTATCGGGCCCGAAAACTTTCGCCGCCCATCCTGGGGTGCAAACACGGTTACCTTAATCTGGCTCCCCGCGAACTGGCGATAATGTGCTGCTGTGAATAAAGGCCTGTCGAGACCGGGCGAGGATATCTCCAGGTTGTACTGGCTTCGGATCGGGTCTTTTACATCGAGCAGGGCCGCCGTCTCACGACTAACCTTTTCACAATCTTCAATATCGACACCATTTTCATGGTCTATATACACGCGCAGTACCGAGTGCTTCGGATTGCTGTTGTACTCCAGCCCGACAAACTCATAACCCAGGTCTTCAACCAGTGGCTGCAATAATTCATTCAGTTTCTGAACGCTCAAACCAATATCTCCGGGCACAAAAAAAGGGCAAACACGCCCCCGACGATCAGCCCCGGCCAATACCGGAACCTTTAAACTCACGCCCGCAAGGGCGGATGAGACAGCATTATTTCATTACACTATCCAATCGTCGCAAGGGATCACCGGCATCTGCCGATGAAACAAAAAAGGGCCCTGCCGGACCCTCGTAAAATTTTGGTAGCGGGGGCAGGATTCGAACCTGCGACCTTCGGGTTATGAGCCCGACGAGCTGCCAGACTGCTCCACCCCGCACCGGCAAGGAAGGCATCATAATGATTCAATGCGCTAATTACAAGACCTTATATTACTTAATGCTCAGATGCTTGAAAAGCTCTTGAGAAATTACGCTTTGATCGACTGTCAGAGTCCGAAACTCGTCATGCAAATCGCAATTAAAGAGCTGGAGAATATCCCCAGACCAAGAATCAT
>CAZXBD010000084.1:0-39091 GCA_964638305.1 uncultured Geobacteraceae bacterium
CTCGCTCGTAGAATCAATGTTAGCGGTACGAGAATGAAAATAACAGTAAACGATTATATTAAAATTCGGCATGGTGGAGACCCTTCACGAGTTGAATTTGTTCAAATTGATTATTCAACTGTAAAAACGCGTACAGAGTTACTTCAATGGGCATATGAAACATTTGGACTTCCACTCGCTACAGAGCCCTTTATTAAAGAAGAAAACACAAAAAAAGTTCTGGTTTTTCTATGGGATACACTTGCTGCCAGAAAGCAACATTATGTAATTCTTGAAAACTACCCTCGCCATAAAGCTGACGATTTGAGAGACATACTAGAGGGTCCAAACGGGTGGGAGCAAATATTGGGCTTTCACCTCTCGCGAGACTACCTAGTTGAAGTCGCATTTTTACAAAACCCTCACACAAAAGGGAAGAAACCGCTAACCAATCCCACGAGCTGACATTTGAAGCTGAGGTGGTTCGCGGAGGACATACTACAGGCCTGTTTCTGCACTGCTGCCAGCTCAGGTAAAAACCGTTAGGTTCCCATGGCAGACTCAGAAGCAGATGAAATCTTTGGGTGTATATTTTTCCTTCTGGGAATTATTCTTGTAGGTGGCGTAGCACTTTTGTTTTTTTCCTTTATCGTGGGACCTGTGTTCGATGGTGGAGCACCAACATGGAAAGTATGGCTTTCCATAATCGGGGTGGCCTTATATGGATTGCTCGGTGGTTTAGGTAAAGCTTTTGAGGCTGGCTTTAGCTCAACGACACTCCTCAACTTTTTTGGAAAGCACCGGGAGCCTGAAGAGACTAAAAACACCCAACCTACAGAGACAGATAACGACACGAGTTCATGACGGGGCCTGAGTCAACACCACGACTTCTGAGACGAAAACAGGCTTCTTAGGTTGCGCTATTTGTAAGAAGACCTGAGAAAGGTATACTTAATCATCTGACTTAAGCGTAGCTAGTGTCTTGAGCCTGGGTACGCAGCCAGTCCCGTTTGTCTTTTCGCAGGTTGTAAATGAGTGTCTTACCGGATGGTACACAAGAGTTGCATTCGTACCTTTTTAAGGTACGTGATTCAATTTCTGACAACTCTACCAACTTTGATGCGATAAAATCTGCACTGGTTGAGTTGCTGGTCTACTTATGCTCACCAGAAGGCCGCACTACCGATAACTGCACTACAACAGATACCTTCTTCCAACTTCATGCTGATTATGGTTTTAATTGGCTTCATCTACCGAAAGAGCTTCAGTTGATTCTGGAAGATATCGGAGGTCAGTTACACGACACTTTAGAGCATCCCGATACAGCAACGAACTTTGAAAGCACTCCAGAGCAGTTGCTAACGAGGATCCATTGCTTGAGCTTCTAAGGACCCATTCACTTTCTTATGAGTCACCATTTATAAAACACGAAAGCCTTCAATCTTATGATCGGGGGCTTTCTTACATTGCAGGGGGGTTAGTAAACACATTAGATGCTTGGATTTTACCACTCAAAACAATGCGAGAGGATTTCTGGTAAATATCCTCGCTCTATAACCGAACGCTCTGTTTGATGATAATCCAATACAGTTAAAGTATGCCCCTTCGATCTTGCCCGTAAGAAAAGTATAAATATCTGCTTGTATGTGTTTGGCTATTTGGCTATATTGCCAAACAACTCAAGGAGGAACCATGTACCAAAAACGAAAAATGATTCTCGACGCCCGCGCTAAAGTACTCAAAGCAATGGCGCATCCAAGCAGACTCTTTATTCTCGAACAACTGGAGAAGGGTGAGCACTGCGTATGTGACCTGACAGATATGATCGGTGCCGATATCTCAACTATCTCCAAGCATCTCTCGGTACTTAAGCAAGCGGGGATTGTCACCGATGATAAACGGGGAAATCAGGTTTTTTATCAACTTCGTGTTCCATGTATTCTGAACTTTTTTGATTGTGTTGAGTCAGTCCTTTCGGCACAGGCTAATGCGCAGGTTGCCTGCCTGGCCAACGGAAACACCGAGTAATCTTTTTTTGGGCATCTATTTGACTGTTTCGCCAAGTAGGTGTAGGGAAAACAGAAGTATGAACTGGAAGAATGAATGGAAACCCCTGGCGGCGATCATTGCTGTTTTTGTCGCCTGCTACTACCTTCCGGTTGACTGGTTACAACAGTCCCAGAGAGTCGAGAACGCCCTTTGGGAGTCATTGCATCTAGTCAAGTGGTATGCACAAGAGCATGTTTTGCTCTGCCTGGTGCCGGCATTCTTCATCGCTGGTGCAGTCGGGGTGTTTGTTAGCCAGGCCGCAGTTATGAAATATCTCGGTCCGAAGGCGAATAAGGTTCTGGCTTACGGAGTCGCCTCAGTTTCTGGCGGCATTTTAGCTGTTTGTTCGTGCACCATTCTACCGCTATTCGCAGGCATCTATCGCATGGGTGCAGGACTTGGACCGGCGAGTGCGTTTCTTTATTCTGGACCAGCCATCAATATCCTGGCGATCGTCTTGACTGCCGCAGTGCTTGGCCCACAGATGGGAATAGCTCGGGCAGTAGGGGCAGTGAGCTTCTCAATTGTCATCGGCCTTTTTATGCATTTTTTCTTTCGTAAGGAGGAATTGGCTAAGGTCGCAGCAGCCGCTGCAATGCCGGAACCAGAGGTGGCACGCCCGCTATGGAAGAATGCTTTGTTCTTCGGCAGTATGGTCGGCATTCTGGTCTTTGCGAACTGGGGTCAGCCCACGGAACCGACTGGTCTATGGAATGCAATCTATACAGCCAAGTGGATGGTTGCCGGCCTGTTTGCTCTGGCCCTTGCTGCCATTCTTGTAGCGTGGTTCAAGGTTGATAAATGGCGCATGTTGTTGGCGGCAACCCCTGCTGTCATACTTGCTATCATCTTTCCCGAACATCCTGCACTCGCATTTGTGGCTGCCACCATCGCCTTGTCAATTTTAACCTCTACGGCCAAAGACTCTGATGGTGAGTTACAGGAGTGGTTTGATACCAGTTGGGACTTTGCCAAGAAGATTCTGCCCTTACTGTTCTGGGGCGTATTGATCGCAGGAGCCTTACTCGGTCGCCCCGACCAGGAGGGACTGATTCCGTCAAGCTGGATCGCCGGATTAGTTGGAGGAAATTCCCTATCTGCCAACCTGTTCGCCTCGGTCGTCGGCGCTTTCATGTACTTTGCTACTTTGACCGAAGTACCGATCCTTCAGGGCTTGATTGGAGCCGGTATGGGCAAAGGTCCCGCCTTGGCCTTGCTGTTGGCAGGGCCGGCTTTGAGCTTGCCGAACATGCTGGTCATCCGCTCGGTGATGGGCACCAAAAAGACGGTTGTGTTTGTTCTGCTGGTTATTGTTATGGCAACAGCCTCAGGCCTGATCTATGGTTTGTTTCCGGATTGATTAATTTCCCAAAGCAATGAAAGGAGAGAAGACGATGAAAAAAATTCAGATACTCGGCACCGGTTGTGCGAAATGCAACGAGTTGGCGGCCAATGCAAAAGAAGCGGCGGTTGTGCTCGGTGAAGACGTGGAGATTGAAAAAGTGACAGAGCTCAACGAAATCATGACCTTTGGCTGTATGACAACACCAGGCCTGGCTATTAATGGTCAACTGGTATCACAAGGCAGACTTCTCAAGCCGGATCAGATTATGAAATTACTTAGACCTATTCGTGTGGAATAGAGGAGAACCATCGTGGCAAAGGGCTCATATCTGAAATCTCTATTTTTAGGCATATGTTTCTCGCTGATCGCCAGCACATGTTTGGCTGAACAACTCCCTCGTCTGGTAGATGTCGGTGCTGACAAATGTATCCCGTGCATCAAGATGGCGCCAATTCTGGATCAACTCAGGGAAGACTATTCCGGTAAGTTGGAGGTCAAATTCGTTGATGCCTGGAAAAACCGGGAAGAAGCAGCCAGCTACAATGTGCAGATGATTCCAACCCAGATCTTCTACGCCAGCGATGGTAAGGAGCTCTTCCGACATACCGGTTTTTACGGTCGAGAGGAGATCCTCGGTAAGTGGTGCGAACTCGGTTACGAATTTTTAACGGCTAAATGATGCTTGAACAACTACTGACAACCCTGAGTCAAGCCGTCTCGGGAACACCCATGATTGCTCTCATTGCAGCGGCATCATGGGGCGTTCTAAGTATCGTCCTCTCGCCATGCCACCTAGCCAGTATTCCGCTGGTCGTCGGGTTCATCGAGGGGCAAGGTCAAATGAGCACCCGCCGAGCATTTCTTATCTCCAACCTGTTTGCAGTTGGGATACTAATCTCTATTGCTTTGATCGGGGTTGCCACGGCTCTGGCTGGCCGAATGCTTGGGGATCTAGGCTCTTATGGTAACTGGATGGTGGCGGGGATCTTTTTCATGTTCGGCCTTCATCTCTGGGGCCTGATTCCGACGCCCTGGTCCGGGCCGGCTCAGGTTGGAATCAAACGTAAAGGCTTGCTGGCTGCATTTATGCTCGGTGCAATATTCGGCATCGCCTTAGGACCGTGCACATTCGCTTTTATGGGGCCGGTGCTAGGTGTCGCCTTCGCGGAAGCAGACAGCAATACGCTCTATGCGGTTTTGTTACTGCTTGCTTATGGCGTTGGTCACTGCTCTGTGATCGTCTTCGCCGGAACCTTTACGGAGAAGGTACAACAATATCTCAACTGGAATGAACGCTCTCAGGGCACTCTTTGGATCAAGCGTCTCTGTGGCCTGTTGGTCATGGTTGGTGGTGTCTGGCTGATCTACACGGCTCCGTAACTCTTACAATCTAAATTCTTCAGTAAAGGAAAGAGCATTATGAAACAGTTTGTATTAGTCTTACTTCTCTTGGTTAGTCTGCCTGCAATAGGTGTGGCAAGTGACAATAAACTTGAAACTTACATCCGTGGTTTTGACTACGATGCTCGAATTGAAATGAAGGTGAAAAGCGAAAAGTTGCTTGACCTGCTAGAGGATGGCAAGGCCGTTTTGGTCGATATCCGCTACAAAGAAGAACAGCAGGCATGGGGGCCGAGTTTTGCCTTGAAAATCCCATTGAATGAACTTCCTGACAGAATAAACGAGTTACCAAAAGACAAGATTATTGTGACGGCTTGTCCGCATAAGGACCGGGCAATTATTGCCATGACCGACCTTCGCTCCAAGGGTATCTCCGCCAGCTATCTAACTGATGGCCTAATCGGCTTGGCAGAGAACCTGCGTGGTGATACTGCCATGTATTTTCTTCAAAATATGTCGGAGGAATAACAGAGTTTTTTTAGCAAACTAAATTATGCATTTTTGCTCAAGCAATATTTGACAGTCTTATAAGTCACGACTTCTGAGGCAAAAATCGGTTTCTTATTGATAGAGACATTTAAGACGACAAAATGATGGCCTCCAGGGTTCAACCCTTGGTGGCCTTTTCTTGTAATGAATCCTCCACGGTTCAAACAATGCCGGACGATAAATAATGCCCCTGCGTCTCTTAGCTCTGTGTAAGTTTCGCTTTGTCCTCCTGTAAAAGGATGACCGGATCAAAACCGAGACGTACCGCACCCCAGTGACGATCTTTGACGAAAATTGGTAAGGAAAGATCACTCAGGACTTCCCCCGTATCCCGAGCATACGTTTGTAACAGGAAGGGGTTGGAGTTCTGTGCACTACGCTGCCCGGTCGGGTCATTAAAAATCCTCTTGTCACGACTACGGTTGAGGTCTGTCTCATAATCACCGGTGAGTGGCTGTGAAAAAAGGCTATTGTGGGTGCCAGCGTAGCCATTAGTATCGACACACAGGCAGTAGATTGTACCATTAAGTTCAGTGACCATTTTGTCATATAAAGGCTGCAGTTCTCTGGCAAACAAGTCATCGTAATGTGTTTTGTATTTGACTGGGTCAGTGTCGGGAATTTCCTGATAACTGCGATCAAAGATATCGACGTTACGTTGAGTCAACATGTCCTCAAATCGATCCTGTATTTTGTCCCTGAAGTCCGAGGCGCTGTTGATGAGCTGCTCCAGGTGCCCTTCACCGGTTTTGAAAGATGATACCAACTCCTGCATCTCTTCGGTTTCAGTTTTAAGATGATGGGAATGCTTTGCAGAATCATCCATCATATTTGAAACGTCCTGGTTCAGTTCAGAGATAGAGGACATCTTTTCGTAAACCATCTGGCTGGCAACAGAAACTTGATTGATCGCCGCATTCACTGTCTCGATCTGTTGTGAGGTAACCTCAAAATCATTGATCATCTCGCCGAAGTGAGAGCAGGTTTCATCCAAGGCGTCCCGACTTATTGTTGTTGTATCGTGCAAGCTGTTCGCAGCCTGAGAAGAGGCCTGAATGTTTTCCAGAATCCCTGAAATTCTGTCTGAGATACGATCGTTAGCGTCACGGACTTGTTCAGACAGTTTTCTGATTTCCTGAGCCACAACGGAAAAACCTTTCCCTGCCTCGCCGGCCCTGGCTGCCTCAATGGATGCGTTCAGCGAAAGCAGGTTTGTCCGATGCGAAATCGTCTTTATAAGGCCAACCAGGTTTTTGATGTCCTGGGAGCGATTGTCCATATCCCTGAGGCTTTCCGCATAACTAGCGACCTTGGCACTCATTGCGCTGATATCAGTATTCACCTGGTTCAATTCATGGATATTCAATCTGGCTTTTTCCAGATTGGTAAGAGTTGAGTTATGTATTGCCCCCATGTTGTTGGTCGCTTCATTGAGAGAAGTCAACGATTCTCGCGTACTGTTAAAAACCTCATGGCTCAAAGTATTTTGATGGTGAGCATGGCGAGCCGACAAAGAGACTTTGTTTTCAACAATTGCCGAGTTTACGGCGATATTTACTCCTTGCCGACGAAGGGTGAGAAACACCTTGCGCAACATGGCTAGAAACGTATTGTAGTTTTCAGTCAGAAGTCGAAATTCGTCGTGTGAAATTGCGGGGACCACAGCAGAGATGTCACCTTTTGCCCATCCCAGGTCTTCGAAAATCTCGAAAAGCATGCGAACCGGTCGCACAATCAGATGTCGCAGGAAACAGATCAAGCAGAAGAAGACGGCAACTCCGATTGCATGCAGAATCAGCATGTTCCGCATAGATAATCGTGAAGCCTCTTCAATGCTTGCAATTAGTTTACTGTCGCCACTATCGGCCACAAGCTGAGTGACGGTTTCATGGTATTGATTTGTGATAAGTAGCGAGAGAGAGAAAATCAGGGCAAGAAAAAGGAAATTGCCAACCAGTTTACGGGTCAGAGTGTTAAAAAAGGTTTTCTCTAACCCCGTGTAAATGCGCTTAATAGCATTGATCATCAAAACCTCTCATTGTCCCCTTACGTAATAAAATAAAACATCGTTTGATTTTATGCCAATAAAAAATTCTTCATATTGACCTCTCTACATCTGAATGTGCCTTCAGTGCCCGAAGCCGTTCTCATTTATCACTACTTAAGAGACTAAAACGGGCTTCTTATTGATAGAGACATTTAAGAAGTTCTTTAATGCGCAAAACTACGGTCACTATGGTTTGTTCCTTGGTGGTTTTCCACTTTGTTATTTTCTTGTTGACATACCTGACGAAATAGGTAAGATATTAACCACAGAACAGAGCGATTCATTTTTACCTCCTAAAAACCCATAGTAAACCCGTTGCCCCATAGTCCCCCTCCTGGACTGTGGGGCTTTTTTTCTTTAATCTCAGGATCAGTAAGAATTATGCGTTCTCGCCAATCTTAACCATCCCAGACAATGTGGGAGGATATACAGTAAATACTCTTCTTTGACCTCGACTCCCGAACGCGTATAATTGGCAATAGCTTATTTGTGTAGATTTCTGAGAGTTAAGGGGACGATTTTGAAGGTTCTATCCATTAATGGTAGTAGAAGAAAAATCGGCAATACAGAGCACCTTATTAAATCAATACTAACTCCCGTCAAAAAGGGAGGAGCCCAAACAGAATCTATTTTTCTCGGCGACTACAACATTGGTGCTTGTACTGGATGCGAAGGGTGTAGAAGCTCTTGGGAGTGCGTAATAAAGGATGATTTCTCCCAGATTATCAAAAAGATAGATGAAGCAGAAGGGGTAGTCCTTGCCTCACCAACCTACTGGTATTCTGTCACATCTGACATGAAGCGCTTTATTGATCGTTGTTACAGTCTCATCCAGTTTCCAGTTAACCGAAAGGAATGGATAGGAAAATATCAAGGGTCTGGAAAGATCTGTTTAACTGCTGCGGTTTGTGAACAATCAGAAGCCTCCGCAATGGGAAACACCCTCTCCCTTATGACTGATTTCTCTAAGGACATAGGGCTAGAGGTTATCGCATCGCTAAAAGGGTTAGGGTTCTTTGAGGCAGGCAGCATTAAAGCAGATCGTACTCTCATGCAAAAAGCAGAGATGATAGGGCAAAAGCTCTTTGATCGAATAAATGGGTAATCCCCTTTATTGCCAACGGCACTCTTCATGAGACAATTAAGGGCCGGAGGATAAATCCTCCGGCCCTTAGTGTTGAATGTTGATTTAGATAGTTTTACATGGTTGCTTTTCTTGCTGCCTCAAGCCAACCATCCCATTTCTCCTGGTTCTTGGTAATCCACTCTTTGACGTGCCGACTGATATCTTTTTGCGATTTTTCACCTTCTTGCATTTTGGTATTCTGCTCGTTGATATCACCGAGTGGCAAAGTGAATACTTTAAAGAATTCTTTCGCTGCAGGATTCGCGGCAAGGAATTCCTTGTTGGCAACTATCTGGATGTCAGCAGCGACAAAACCGAGCTTGATTGGATCACTGACTGCACCGGTAACGCCACTCATGGTCAAGCGATCGACCTGGGGTTCTTGGGCTTCTGTCGGTTTGATTTCGGGAACGTTCATCCAAAGCACATCTTCACCAGGCTTAAATTTAAAGATGGTCCAGTTCGGCGCCCAGGTGTAGAAAAAGACAGGCTTGCCAGACTTGTAGCGAGCCAAGGCATCGGCCATACTCGCAGAATAAGCAGCTTTAATCGGGTTGATGTCATCTTCCAGTCCGTAGGCCTTCATATGAAAATCAATAGTTCCTTCGCAACCCCAACCGGCTGGACAAGCCGTTAAATCCGCTTTGCCATCGCCGTCAGCGTCAAACGCAGCTTTGACTTCAGGACGTTTGAAGTCAGCAATGGATTGAATGTTATATTTCTCTACGTCTCTTTTTGAAACCAGGTAACCTTGCAGGCCGCCAGCTTTAACTACATAACCGACTTTTTCACCCTTCTCGTAAAAATTCTTTGGCAGTTGACCGTCGTGGACAGGGAACCAACCGTTGGTCCAGTAGTCAAGATCACCCAGAGCGAGTGATTGGTAAAAGAGTGGATTCGATAGTTCTTTCGGTTCCTGCACATTGTAGCCGAGCTCTTTCAGGGCAGCGCTTACCAAAGCTTCCTGAAAGTAGCCCGTGTTCCAGGTTGCACGGGCGGGCTGCACTGTGACTCCTTCGCCGGGCTGCATCAATACTTCCTTTTTTGGCTGAACTGAGACTTCCTCTTTGGGCTTTTCTTGCTCAGTACATGCCGACAAGGCCAGTGACAATAGCAACAAAGTAAATAAAACTCGCTTCATGCTCTTCTCCTTTTCAACGGGTATGGGTGAATGAAAATTACTTTTGAGACATCCCCTGGGTAATCCGATCTAGCACCATCGCCAAGAGAACAATCGACAAGCCACCGATAGTGGCCAGGCCGATCTCCAGAGTGTTCAACCCTTGCACAACAGGGTTTCCAAGACCACCAGCACCAATCAGCGCCGCAATAACAACCATCGACAGTGCCATCATAATGGTCTGGTTAAGTCCCGCCATAACAGATGGCATAGCGAGCGGGAACTGGACCTTGCGTAAAACCTGCCAGGGCGTGGCACCAAAAGCGAGTGCCGCTTCAACCAGTTCAGGATGAACCTGGCGGATACCGAGGCTGGTCAGGCGAATAATCGGCGGCAGGGCAAAGACGATGGTTGCCAGGATGCCAGAGACAGTACCTATGCTAAAGAGCATGACCACCGGAATTAGGTAGACGAAGGCCGGGGTCGTCTGCATGGCATCAAGGAAGGGCCGTAGGAACATTTCGAAACGATCGCTGCGCCCCGCCATGATGCCGAGAGGTATCCCGGCAATGGCACAAAACAATACTGAGCAGATCACCATCGCCAGAGTGGTCATGGTGTCTTCCCATAGACCCAGGTAACCGACCAGAAGGAAAGAGATGACTGTAAACACTGTCACCCGTTTACCGGCATAACGCCATGCGGCAACGGCAAAGAGCAGGATCACCACGAAAGGTGGTAGAGTCGCAAAAAGCCACTCCAGTCCTTCCAGGCTGAGTTCAACGGGAACTTTGATGATCTGAAAAAAATCACGATAGTTAAGTACAGTCCAATCGACTGCAGTTTGGACCCATTCGTCGAGAGGTATCAGCTGTTCTTCAAAATTGAAAATTCGCATCGGTATCTTGAGGCTCCATATCGTTAATCAGGCTGTCGCTTCAGCTGGTTCTTCCTGCTCGCTACGGTGCAGGGTGCGCAGAAAGATATTTTTTGAGACGACGCCTACATATTCTTCAGCATCGTTGAGAACCGGTAGTGGCCAGGGGTGACTGGCGACTTCAGGCAGAATGTCTTGCATCGAATCATTGGTGTTCGCTGGCTCCACCTCACTGATGCAGGCATTAAAAATCGATTGCGGTTGTTCAGGGTTGTCAAGCAGTTCACGCAATGAATCGGCCGAAACGATACCTAAATACTTGCGATTGCTATCGATAATATAACCGTAATCACGGTCGTTCTTGATCAGCCTCTGCAGGGCCGCGCGGGGATTTTTCCCATCAGTGACAACGATCGTAACCTGGGTGTCGGTGGCGATATCTCCAGCGGTGAGAATGTTGGTTGGGTCTACACCTCGGAAAAAGGCTTTTACATAGTCATCGGCCGGGTTTTGCAGAATTTCCTCCGGAGTCCCGACTTGCACAACGCTGCCGCCTTCCATGATGGCGATCCTGTCTCCGATACGCATCGCTTCATCAAGGTCGTGGGAAATGAACACAATCGTTCGCTTCGCCTTGGCTTGCAGTTTCAGTAACTCGTCCTGCATTTCAGTTCTGATCAGAGGGTCAAGAGCGGAAAACGCTTCATCCATTAAAAGGATGTCGGGGTCCACAGCCAAACCACGGGCCAGTCCAACTCGTTGTTGCATACCACCAGAGAGCTCATCCGGCGAGCTGCCGGCCCAAGCTTCCAGACCAACCTGCTCCAGGGCCTGCAATGCCCGTGCTTCTCGAGTCGGTTTATCAATACCATCCATTTCCAGGCCGAAAGCGGCATTCTGGAGGACGGTCATGTGCGGCATCAGTGCAAAGGACTGGAAAACCATACTCATTTTTTTGCGGCGCATCTTAACCAGCTCGTCATTGTTCATAGTGACGATGTTTTCGCCATCGATAAACACTTCTCCGTCCGTCGGTTCGATCAAGCGGTTGAGCATCCGCACTATGGTTGATTTACCGGAACCGGAAAGGCCCATAATGACGAAGATCTCACCGGTATAGATTTCGAAGCTAGCATTCTGAACACCGATAGTCGTTTCGGTTTTTTCAAAAATAGCATTCTTGTCGAGCCCCTCATTAAGTAGTTTCATTGCCTTTTTTGGGTGAGGGCCAAAAATCTTGAATAAGTTTTTGACTTCAAGCTTCACATCTTGTTGCATTACTTCTCCAATTTTCGTTATGCATTTAACAATATTAAAGACAGAGTCGGAAGCCAGTGAGACTTCAGGACAAGAACTACAAATAGTGGGAGACAGCAAAAATTGATGCTCAGGAAAGGATTGATTGCGGAGCCGCAACTCGCAGCATCCCAAATAATTGTTTTTTTTTAAAGGGCAGAGCACCCGCGACTGAGTTCAGCTGGGACAGCATTAAACTAGCGCTGCTCTGGTGGATTAAGGAAATCTTCGAATAATCACCCTGGGCGAATTTCTCAGCGACATCCTTACGGGATAAGGTCGGAACACCCAGACAGGGCGCCACCTTATTTTTGCAGTTTCTTAATCGTACACGTTAATGACATAGGGGTCAAACCGACAAGGGCTTATAATTTGACAAGTGTTTTATCCGTCTCACAAACGACGACTTCTGAGACGAAAAGCGGCTTCTTATTGATAGAGCCATTTAGGAAACGCTGTAATACACAAAAACAATGGGCCACCAGGGTTCGACCCTTGGTGGCCTTTCTTAAATTGCAGGGTTCGTAAGAACTTCGCTTTTCAGCCAATCTGAGCACAGCAAAATCAATGCAGGAAGATTTATAGGAACTCGGGATGACTAGCTTCGAACCAGCTCCCCCCTACTCTCGAAATAGAAGTGTCCGCTCGGCTACGCACAACATTCAGAAGATTCACCGGGATTCATAACTAGGTTACGTACAGTGCTCGCGACGGGAAGTTTGGATCGCTGGTCAGGTTGACGCCAAGCCTTCGTAAACCAGTCTCATCTCCCGGTGTCGGGATATGGGTCAGGTGCATTTCACAGTTTTTTAGTTGCTTCAACTTAGCCATGGCCACCTGGCTGGTCGGGTTGGTCGTGATGCTTACGCTCAATGCTATTAAGGTCTCTTCAAGATCAAGAGTGATGGTCTTGCTATTGAGGATATCTTTTTTCAAACTACCTATCGATTCAATGATCCCCGGAGCTAGCAAGTGAATATCGTCAGGAATCCCGGCCAGGGCTTTGATGGCGTTAAGGACCAAGCTGGAAGCGGCATGCATCAAAGGAGTATTTTTACCTGTGACAATCGTTCCATCATGAAGTTCAATAGCCGCCCCGCAGTAGATTCCCTCATTTCCCTTGCCTTCCATTTCGCCGTTCTCAATACAATCTCTGGCCGGCTCAACTACCCTGCGGTCTTCCGGTTTCAAGTCAAGTTCCTTCATGATCAACTCCGCCCTCTGGACAGTTGCCTTATCGACATAGCCCAGAGCATACTCGCAACGATAGCGGAAGAACCTGCGGATAATTTCTTGTTTGGCAGCCTCGCTGACCAGGTCGTCATCGGCAATCCCGAAACCAGCCATGTTGACGCCCATGTCAGTTGGAGAGTTATAGACCGCGTGACCCATGATTTTTTCCAGGATGCGTTTGAGGACCGGGAAGACCTCAACATCACGATTATAATTTATGGCGGGTTGATTGTATTTCTCGAGGTGATAGGGGTCGATCAGGTTAAAATCCCCGATGTCAGCCGTTGCTGCTTCATAGGCCACATTCACCGGATGTTTCAGTGGAATACTCCAGATGGGAAAGGTCTCGAATTTTGCGTAACCTGAATTTATGCCCTGTTTGTGCTCATGATACATCTGAGACAGGCAGGTTGCGAGTTTACCACTGCCCGGACCGGGACCGGTGACAATAACCAGAGGATGTGTTGTTTCGATATAGTCGTTGGCACCGTATCCTGCATCGCTGACGATCATGTCGACATCCGTAGGATATCCCTTGGTAAAACGGTGAGTGTAGACCTTGATATTGCGTCGTTCCAGTTTGTTCTTGAAAATATTGACCGCTGGCTGATCTTCGAAACGCGTGATAACAACGGCAGTTACGTCGATTCCCCAACTACGCAGGTCATCAATCTGTCTCATGACATCAACGTCATAGGTGATTCCGAAGTCTGCCCTCATCTTTCGACGTTCTATATCGCCTGCATAGATACACAAGATGATATCTGCGTTCCCTTTGAGCTTTTGCAGCAACTTCATCTTGACGTTGGGGGAGAAGCCTGGCAGGACCCTGGCAGCGTGGTAATCGAACATGATCTTCCCGCCGAACTCCAGGTAAAGCTTGTTATTAAACTTCTGAACTCTCTCCAGAATCTTTTCGTGTTGCTCTTGGAGATACTTTTCGTTGTCAAAACCAACAGTCTTTGCCATAAAAAACAATCCTCCTTAGTCGCATCAACTTATAGACACGGTGCATGCATAGTACACCAATATCAAAATCCTTTGAAGGCCTTGCTAGCAGTCTGTCGGACTATCAGGGCTGAAGCGAAAACTTGGATGTTTGAGACTAGATTTTGGCTCATTTGAGAGTAATAGCCGTAGCTATTGGTCGAAAAGGAGCTGAAATATAGGCCAAACAGACGAATTTGTAGCCAGTTTATTGATTGTCCGACAGGCTGCTAGGGCATGTTTTGAGATCAAAGATTGCTATTAAACTGCGCTTAGTTCTTAAATGTCAGGGGCTTTAGAATTTCGTATCCAAGCTAATCTGATCGCACAAAAACAATGTAGGAGGAATTACAGGAATCCAAACTCCTCATCTGTGTAACTCAATACCCACTTAAATTCATCATATGAGATCAAGCTTAAAAATCCGCTATAACCTCACTTGTCTTATGCCCCTGCCGAAGTAGAGTTAAGGAAAGTTAACTACAGGAGCGGTGCTATGAAAATACATACTCACGACGCAACAAATTACCCATCAGAAAATGCCCTGCTAACAGGTGTATGGAAACTTTGCGACCCTAAAATTAGCATGGCGTCTATCTCCTCAATGTTTCTTGGTACATGTTTAGCCGCAACGTCAGGGTCAATAGATTTGATGTGGCTGGCTCTAACGGTAATTGGGATACTGTCATTGGAAGCGGCCAAAAACGCTTCAGGGGAAGTTTATGATTATGACTCAGGGGCCGATTTAGCAGTTTCAGATGAGGATCAAAGCCCATATTCAGGTGGCAAGAGAGTAATTGTTGACGGCTTGATGTCGCGCAAACAGACGATTGTCTCAGGTGCAATATTTTACTTGATAGGCATCACTATTGGCCTATTTATTTTCAGTCAGAGAGAACCTGCCATTTTGATTATCGGTATTGCTGGAGTATTGTTGGCATTCTTTTATCATGCCCCTCCAGTAAAACTCTCATATCGTGGATTTGGTGAAATTACAGTTGCAACGGTTTACGGCCCCATGATTTGCTGCGGAACATTTCTTGTACAGTGTAATGAAGTTTCCGCCGAAGCGATTTTCCTTTCTATCCCACTGGGGGTACTGATTGCTGCCTTTCTGGTTATCAATGAATTCCCTGACCGAAAAGCTGACCTTAGTGCCCATAAAATGAACCTAGTAGTTCGTCTTGGTGTACAAAAATCCAACTGGCTGTTCTTTTCCCTTATTGCTACAGCTTATCTCGGCATTGTATTACTCCCACTCGCAGGTTTGACAACGAATGTTTGGCTAGGCTTGATTGGTCTGCCATTTGGGCTTAGAGCAGCAAGACGCTTACAGTCGATTCGACAAACATGTGAAATTATTCCTGCACAACGCTGGACATTGTACTCGTTTTGCCTGGCGGCTTTTGGATGTGGGACAGGATTACTACTTTGACAAAAAATAAAGCAGCCCACTCGACAAAAGACGACTTCTAAGACGAAAACCGGTTTCTTATTGATAGAGATATTCAGGAACCCTCTATATAGAAAAAGGTATGTCATGTCTGAAAGCATCGAAGTAAGAATTGTCGTGGGCCCCTCTCTTGTAAAGTATTTTGAGGAAGGGATGAGAAAAAGTCATGTAGATTGCAGCACGACTGAAGAGTTGACCGAATTTCTCGCGTTAGTTCTCAACGACACGATATATCCTATTGCTTCAAGTAAAACCAGTGAACAGGAGATCCACCTAAGTTACCGTCCGAAATCTTTTGCCGATCCGATTTTCTAACCTAAACTTTGTGATGCAAGTCTAACCTTTATAGTTCTCATAATTCACCATTTATAAAACACGAAAGCCCTCAATCTCCGGATCGGGGGCTTTATTATATTGCAGGGTTTATAAGAGTTGCCCAGACCAGGCAATCCTATATACTCAAAACGATTCAGTAGGACAAACAAGAAATTCGTCCCTTTGACCTCGACGTCATAACACCTAGAATTTAAACGAAACAAATGCCAAAGCTCTACAGTCCCACAAAAAACGCCTCAGGGACATGATATGGCGTATTCAGTTCATCAATGCTCTAAGAATTGTCCTGGTCAGTTTGTTCTCGCTTTCTTAATCGTTTGGAACAGTTTTTGTGACAGTTCTACTCCTCCACAATATTGTTAAGGTAGGAAGTCAGGTTCACTTTACGATTGGTTATGTCTAGCTTCCGCCGGATACTTTCCCTGTGCCGATTAACTGTAGATGGAGATGTTTTTCTAATTCTGGCAATTTCCTTTGATGACAAGCCATGTTTAATCATGTTGCTGACCTGAAGCTCGATTGGGCTTAGTTTGGATATGGCCGCTCGGCCCCTCTCAACAAAGGGCGAAATGATGTCATCAAGGTTTTTTTTCAACAACTCCAAGTATTCAAACTGACTGGTATTCATTTCCGCTTGTAGGGCATAGAATATAGGAGTAATTATTTTGTCAATTTTGGCTTGAATCGACACTCCGACCATTCTCTTTTCTCGCTGGCTCTGGACCAATGAATCATGGAGCGCGGCGTTGGCATCTTGTAGCGCCTGCCGTTCTACTTGTAGTTGTCGCTGCGTGTTGACTCTTTCAGCGGCTTTTGCAATGCGATTACTGACTGCATCGATCAGTAGGCGTTCTTCTTTAAGAAATGGCCCCTCATCCTGACGCGCCCTCTTCTTAAGATAGTGAACTTCAACAACCCCCTCCTTCAGATCGGAGATGACTATAGGAGATTTTTGTTTCCATTGGGTCGATTTGAAATTGTTCGACTGGAAAACCTGTTCTCTGTAACGAATCCTAGCGCAGGCAATTTCAGGATATTGCCATGATACCGGCAATAAGGCGATAGCCCCTTGCAGTATTTTGTTGAGCGAATTTTCGTTCTTTTCTATCAGTTTTGTCAGTTTATAGAGACAATCCAACTCTTTAATACGCTCTCTCAATTGAAGCTCTCTCTCTAGATGCTCTTGTTGTAATGATAGAAGTTGAGACCTCAACGAATCTAGCTCTTCACAGGTTCCGGTAGAACATTCACTATTTTTGTTCATCTAAAGTCCTCACAGCGCAACAGATCAATTGCCTATCTGATATAGGCATCTTATGTGTAACATGAATGTATTTACGTTAACAGAGGTTAAACATAAACTTTCTAAAAAATGATTGACGCTTAGTCAGATAGAACCGTTATTGCTGTTACGCCACTTCTAATATCTAGTGGATATCAAGATGAAAGCTTGAAATATATGGGTTAGTATCCGATTTGTTGACGAACCCATCTAACCAAGGGAGGCTCTGAATCAAATGAATGTAGAAGGGTTGATCAACGTTTGTCAGGCGGTTACACACGGCAACTTGCGTCAGGTCAGGAACCTCAAGACTAATAGGCAAGGAACCGTTATCAACGGGGAAGGTGCCAAACTAAAGGTCCAAGTGGAGCAAGCCACGGAGGTCTGGGCTTACGAGGACTGTGAAGAATACAACACAGACTGATTCAGGTTTTATTCCCACAAATACCTCCTGACTCTCCTGTACTTTGGTTTTTGTTCGGTTACAAAAGATTGCGGTAGGGTCGATAGAACTTCGACAGGTCTCTCGCCATGTGATGCCGGGGGTGCCTATTGCAAATCTCACCTCCAAATCGTTAACGGCCAAGAGGAGTTTCCAATGTCCGAGTACCCTTCAGGTTACAGGTCTCAAACTTCTTCCGCGAAACCTTCTAATTTTGTCCTGCCCATCAATGCCGGGATATTAACACCACACGTTTCGCAGACAAATCCTGCGAAATGGACTTATTTAAAATTTATTGAATGCATATATAACTTTGAAAAGAGTCTGGATGATGACCATGAGGTTGGCGCATTTGCGTCAGAAGTAACCTTTTACATTCAAGATGTCCGCTATTATGACCCACAAATGATCTCTTTTTGTGGAAGCAAAGAAAATGGAGAAAAGCTACAACTGATCCAGCATGTGTCGCAATTAAGCGTTTTTCTTGTCCCAATAAAAAAACGTAGTAAAGAGCCTGTCAGGATAGGCTTTAAACTAAAACGCGCAGCAGAGGAAGATGGTTAACAAGCCTCCCATAAGTCACCACAGATAAAACACGAAAGCCCTCAATCTTCGGATCGGGGGCTTTCTTACCTTGCAGGATTAACAGTAACTTCTGGAACCCCTCCTTGACTAATTCTTATTAGTCCGTTTGCTGCTGGTTTCAGATTCCCCGGGGATATTCAGGACACTCAAGGCTGGTTTTTTGTGCTGCTCCAGAGATAGATTGAAATCCAGTCTCCCTTCGCCGTACTATGTGACTAATGTCACGTCATCTGATTGAAAAATACCGTCAGCGTCTTGCGCAGGAAACGGGCGTTGTCGCCAACCCCTGGGGCGGACGCCTGGCTGTTGCCCTGATCTATCCGAACACCTATCATCAGGGTATGAGTAATCTGGGACTTCAGACTGTCTACCGGATGCTCAACGACCGCAGTGATACCCTCTGCGAACGTTTTTTCCTTCCCGACCCGGAAGATATCGAAGAGCACCGCCGCACCGGCTTCCCCCTGGTCTCTGTTGAATCACAGCGCTCTCTGAGCGATTTTGACTTGATCGCTTTCTCCATCTCTTTTGAGAATGATTACCTGAACCTGCCGGTACTTTTTGAGCTTGGTCGTCTGCCGCTCTGGAGCGAAGAGCGCAATGAACGTCACCCCCTGGTAATCTGCGGTGGAGTCTGTGCTTTCCTTAACCCGGAACCGCTGGCGGAGATCATGGACCTTTTCGTGGTCGGAGAAGCCGAAGTGCTTCTGCCGCCACTGATGTCAGGGTTGCTTGATTCGGACACGCGTGATCGCAAAACGCATCTCTCCATCCTCTCGCAAATCCCGGGCATTTATCAGCCCGGTGGTTACGCCGTTAGTTATTCAGAAACCGGCACATTGCAGGCGATGACTCCGCACGGAGAGTTGCCGGAAAACGTTAAGCGCCAATGGCAAAGTGTGCTCGACGAAAGTCAGAGCAGAACCTGCGTGGCAACGCCGGATACCGAATTCGGTAGTATGCATCTGGTCGAAGTCTCGCGTGGTTGCCCCAGGGCCTGTCGTTTTTGTGCCGCAGGGTTTATCTACCGACCGTTTCGTGAACATTCCCTGGCTCACCTGCGTCACGAGATTCTTGATGGAGTGAAGGACGTTGGCAGGGTTGGCCTGGTGGCGGCGGCGGTTTCCGATTACGGCGAGCTGGCCGACATCGGCCGTGCGATTCTGGGCCATGGCGGGGAGGTGTCAGTATCGAGCGTCCGTATCGATGCTATTACCCCCGAGCAGGTAAGCGTGCTCGCTGAAGCCGGGCACAAGACCCTGGCCTTGGCCCCTGAAGTGGGCAGCCAGAAAATGCGGGATGTTATCAACAAGGGGATCGATGAAGACCAGATCCTCGCTGCGGTCAAACTGCTGGCCGAAGGCGGTATCCCTAATCTCAAGCTCTATTTCATGGTTGGCCTGCCCATGGAGGAGGATGCTGATGTCGTTGCAATTGCTGACCTGACCGTGAAGATTCGTCAAGTCTGGGGGGAGATTGGCAAACAGCGTGGTCGTCTCGGGCGCATCCATCTTTCGGTTAACCCTTTTGTGCCGAAACCCTGGACACCTCTGCAATGGGTACCGATGGAAGAGCGCAGTCAGCTCGAAAAGAAATATCGCCTGCTGCGCAAGAGCTTGCGCTCACTACCGAATGTTGAATTGAACTTTGAGTCTCTGCGCCATTCTGAAATCCAGGGCCTCTTTGCTCGCGGCGACCGCCGTGTCGGCAGGCTTCTGCCATTGCTTGCCGATGGTGCCAGCCTCAAGGCGGCTTGCCGTCAAGTCGGACTGGACCCGGCCTTCTACCTTCACCGTGAGCGCGGATGTGACGAGCTTTTTCCATGGGACATCCTCGATCAGGGCGTTCAGCGAGAGTATCTGCTCAAGGAATACCAGCAGGCCCTGGTCGCCCGATCCGGGCACGTATGTCACCCCGGTTGCAATCGCTGCGGTCTGGCCTGTTGATCGATATCGGCTATACTGTCATCTTCCGGAATAATCCTGTTGCTCGGCGACAGGACCCTGATGTCAATTGAGTTGTAAAGGAGAGATAAAATGACGGACACAAACTTGCTGCTGGAGAAAGATGGCCCTCTGGCTACGATCACTTTCAACAACCCCAGGGCGCTTAATGCTCTTACAGTGGCAACTTTCGAAGACCTGGAAAAACTCCTTGATGAGTTGGAAAACGACGCTGATGTTCGTGTGGTGATTCTCACGGGTGCCGGAGAGAAGGCTTTTGTTGCCGGCGGTGATATCGCTCATCTGGGCACTCTGGATGCCGATAGCGCCCGCGAGTTTGCCTTACTGGCACAGCGTGTCATTGACAGGATTGAAAACTACCCCAAACCGGTGATCGCAGCTATTAACGGCTATTGCCTGGGTGGTGGGAACGAGCTTGCGATGGGTTGTGACGTGCGGATCGCGTCGGACTCTGCGAAGTTTGGACAGCCTGAAGTCAAACTTGGCATTATTCCCGGCTTTGCCGGTACCCAACGATTGGCAAGGCTGGTCGGTAAAGGACGGGCCAAAGAGATAGTTTTTACCGGTGAGATGATTGATGCTGAGGAGGCCTGTCGCATCGGGTTGGTCAACCGGGTCGTGGTAAAAGATCAGTTGCTTGCCGAAACGCGCGCCCTGGCGTTAAAGATGTGTGACAAGAGCGCCTCGGCGATCAAGCTCGCCAAGGAAGCGATCGATAATGGGCTGGAAATGGATTTTGCCCGTGGCGCACGCTACGAGGCCGATCTTTTTGCACTCTGTTTCACGACGGCAGACTGCGAAGAGGGAATCAGTGCCTTTCTGGAGAAGCGACCGTCGAAGTTCTGACTTTGTTGTTAATCGGCTTTCGTGTTTAAATTTACGGAGAGGCTTACCCCCACGGCCTGATACTCAGAGTCCTGGTTGACGAGAAAGACGAAGGTCTGTGTCGGCCAGATTGACAAGAAGCTGCTGCGTCAGAGCACTTAATCATAATCAGGAGGTTTCACCAGTGTCAGCAAATCAGAGCATCACATCACTCGAATCGGTCCTCGATCTCGCTGTCTGGCTCGAGAAGCATGGCCAGGCATTTTATGAGCGGGCCAGGGATGCGACCACTGATACCGGGCTGAAAGAGACTTTCTCCATCCTGGTAGCCGAGGAAAAAAAGCACTGCGCGATATATTCAGATCTTTATAAACTCCATACCGGCAAGTCTGCTGAAGGGGAAGAACTGCTTGGAGAGTATGGTAAATATATCCAGTTACTGATCAAGGAAATTGTCCAGGCACTTACATTCGAAGGGGTTCTGACCCAGGATGAGTTGATTGCCCGGGCGCTGCAATTCGAGAAGAACACCCTGCTCTATTTTGCCGAGGTCAAACCATTGTTTCGCGGCAAGGCGGGTTCTCTGATTGAAGCGGTCTGTCGAGAAGAAAAAAGGCACATTCAACTGCTTATGGAATGCCGGGGGTTGCTGAGGGAAGAGCAGGGCAGCATTAAAGACGGCCCGGACTTGTCAGAAGACCATTGAGAATGTAGGCTCTACTTTAATATCTGATTCTCTTGTGAAAGGGGTTATAGCAATGCTCAGCAAACACTACATGGTTTACGCAACGATCGTGTCAGCAGTGATATTTCTTACCGTCAGTCTCGCGGGGGCCGCTGTGGTCCCGAGGATGACCACTGATGAACTCAAGTCTCGTCTCGGCGACGAAGGGCTGACTGTCCTTGATGTACGTGCCAGCGGCGATTGGGCCGGCTCCAATGTCAAAATTATCGGTGCGGAACGCATTGACCAGAGGGCTTTGGGCCAGTGGGTTGAAAGCCATGCCAAGGGGCAGACGATTGTGCTGTATTGCGCCTGACCGACTGAATATACGAGTGCCCGTGTGGCACAACAGTTGATGGGAAATGGTCACGATAAAGTTTATGCTCTTCAGGGCGGTTGGCGCGAATGGGAGAGCAAAAGCTATCCGGTGGAGCCGAAATAAGCTTCGCTACGCGAGTGCTGGCTGATATCAAAGGGAGCTCTTCCATGGGAAGGGCTCCTCTTTAATTTGGGACGATCAGATCGTCTTTCATGCAAAGAATTTGGTTGTCCCCGCTGCCGGTTCAACATTTATTGGTGTCGCGGGGATGAAATATTACTATATTGGTTTTGGTGGTTCTGTTATAAAAGAATCAGAATAATAACTGATATTTAGCTTGGGGTTTGACATTGGAAAGGTATGGCCCATAATTACAGTTCCAACTGAATGTCAGGCAAAAATAGTCCTTTGCCTTGGGGGAGAAGTCATGAGCGCAAAAACCCTTTACGATAAACTCTGGGATCGTCACCTTGTCCGTTGTGATGATGATGGCACCTGCCTGCTTTATATCGATCGTCACCTCGTCCATGAGGTGACCTCGCCCCAGGCCTTCGAGGGTCTGCGCATGGCCGGTCGTCTGCCCTGGAGACCGGACGCCAACCTGGCTGTCCCGGACCATAACGTTCCCACCACAGACCGCAGCGAAGGCATCTCCGACCCGCTCTCGCGGCTTCAGGTTGAGACCCTCGATAGTAATTGCGCAGATTTCAAGATTACCGAATTTGCCATGCATGATATCCGCCAGGGTATTGTGCATATTATCGGCCCTGAACAGGGGGTGACACTCCCCGGCATGACCATCGTCTGTGGCGATTCGCACACCTCGACCCACGGTGCCCTGGGCTCCCTTGCTTTTGGCATCGGGACTTCCGAAGTCGAGCATGTGCTGGCCACGCAATGTCTCATCCAGAAAAAGGCCCGCAATATGCTGGTCAGCGTGGACGGGCAGGTCGGTGTGGGAGTTACTGCAAAAGACATCATGCTGGCGATTATCGGCAAGATCGGCACCGCTGGCGGTACCGGTTACGTGGTTGAATTCGGTGGTGAGGCGATCCGCGCCCTGTCCATGGAAGGGCGTATGTCGGTCTGTAATATGTCGATCGAGGCTGGCGCGCGCGCCGGCATGATCGCCGTCGATGAGAAGACCATCGATTACGTTAAAGGCCGTCCTTATGCCCCGGACGGAGGTCAGTGGGATAAGGCTGAAGAGCTCTGGAAAACTTTACAGAGTGATCCCGATGCGCACTACGACCGTGTCGTGCATCTTGAGGCTTCTTCAATACAACCCCAGGTCACCTGGGGAACCTCTCCGGAAATGGTGGTTGCAGTCAACGGCTGCGTTCCGGACCCCGCGAACGAGACCGACCCTGTGAAGCGTGAAGGCATGCAGGCCGCTCTCGCCTATATGGGGTTGACCGCCAATACGCCGATCACAGAAATTTATCCCGATACGATTTTTCTCGGTTCCTGCACCAACGCGCGCATTGAGGACCTTCGCGCCGCGGCAGTGGTCATCAAGGGTCATAAACTCGCTGCCAATATCAGGCGGGCCTTGGTTGTGCCCGGGTCTGGCCTGGTCAAGCAGCAGGCCGAGGCCGAAGGGCTGGACAAGGTCTTCCTTCAGACTGGTTTCGAGTGGCGCGAGCCGGGCTGTTCGATGTGCCTTGGCATGAATGATGACCGCCTCGCTCCGCAGGAGCGTTGCGCCTCGACATCGAATCGCAACTTTGAAGGGCGGCAGGGGCAGGGTGGACGCACCCACCTGGTCAGTCCTGCCATGGCTGCAGCTGCGGCAATTACCGGCCATTTCGTTGATGTCCGCACCCTGGAGGTTTGACCATGGATGCTTTTAGAACACTCAATGGCTTGGTCGCACCTCTGGACCGCTCCAACGTCGATACCGATGCCATTATTCCGAAACAGTTTCTCAAATCGATCAAGCGGACCGGGTTTGGTCCCAATCTCTTTGACGAGTGGCGTTACCTTGATCACGGCGAGCTTGATATGGACTGCAGCAAACGTCCGCTTAATCCGGACTTTGTTCTCAACCAGCCTCGTTACCAGGGTGCTGAAATCCTGCTGGCGCGTGACAACTTCGGCTGCGGCTCCTCCCGCGAGCATGCGCCGTGGGCCCTGTTCGATTACGGCTTCCGGGCTGTGATTGCACCGAGCTTCGCTGAAATATTTGCCAATAACTGTTTCAAGAACAGCATCCTTCCGGTTGAACTCCCCGTTGAAACGGTTGCCAGGCTCTTTGCCGAAGTTGATGCAACCCCCGGTTACCGGTTAACAGTAGATCTTGAAGCACAGAAAGTAACGACGACGGCCGGTGATGTGTTCACGTTTGATGTCGATGTGTTCCGTAAAAAATGCCTGCTGGAGGGGCTTGATGATATCAGCCTGACTTTACAGCATGTAGAGGAGATCAAGACTTTTGAGGCGAATAAGAGGGTTGAGGAACCGTGGCTGTTCGGTGTTTGATCTGAGTTTGTAACTTGTCGGGCCTGTCAAGATTAACGCTGAGACGCGGAGATGCAGAGCGGAAAATGAATTATTATAGGGGGCTTCTCGACGATTCCAGAGTCGCCCTTAGATTTTGTTTATTTAAACATTTACTTAAGAGGTCACAATGAAGGGAACAGAACTGGTTTTAAAGGCGCTTCATGCCAAGGGTGTGAAATACATCTTTGGCTACACCGGCGGTGCGATCATGCCGATCTTTGACGAAATGGAAAAGCAGCAGCTCTTCACTTTTATTATGCCTCGTCATGAGCAGGGGGCGACTTTCATGGCCCAGGGCCTCTCGCGCGCCTCACTGTCCACCGACACCCCGCAGATCGGGGTTTGCATGTCGACATCTGGACCGGGCGCCATGAACCTGGTTACCGGTATCGCTGACGCGCACATGGACTCCGTACCGATCGTTGCAATAACCGGGCAAGTGGCAACGGGTGTGATTGCTACCGATGCTTTCCAGGAAAGTGACGTGGTCGGTGTCATGATGCCGATATGCAAACAAACCTACATGCCTCTCTCTGCCGAGGATATTGAGAAAACCGTGCATGAGGCTTTCTACGTTGCGACGACCGGGCGTTTCGGCCCTGTGGTGCTGGATATCCCCAAAGATATCCAAATGCAGGAACTGGGGGGAAAATACAACTTTGACCCCAAGAAATTCCGTCCGAAATTGCCAGGTTTTTATTATCACCCTTCACCGGAGCGTGAGGTCGTGCATCAGGCAATTGAGATGATGAATCGTAGTGAGCGTCCGGTCATGTTCTGTGGCCACGGCGTGATTTCCAGTAACGCCGGGGCGATGCTGCAGGAATTTGCCGAAAAAACCAATATCCCGGTGGCTTTCACTCTGCACGGTTTATCGGCGATGCCGGCGGATCACCCCTTAAGCCTCGGGATGATGGGCATGCATGGCACGGTTGAAGCCAATCGCGCCGTGATGAACGCCGACCTGATTATCAGCTTCGGCATGCGCTTCGATGATCGAGTAACCGGCAAATTGAACGAGTACGCAAAAAATGCCGATGTGATCCACGTCGAGATTGATCCCTCTGAGCTTGATAAGAACGTAGCTACAACTGTCGCCATCAATGCGGATGTTTCAAGGACGCTGCATGTCATGCTGCACGATCCTGAGCTGGTTTCAAAGCCAAGGCGCCGCTGGCTCAAGGAGATCGATGAAAATCGCCAGCTGACGGCTGCGGGGATTGCGGAGGAAATGGCGGCCGGGGTCGGAGACGGCGGTAAACTGTTGATGAAAAAGATTATCAATCGTCTCTCGGACATCACCGAAGGCAAGGATATTGTCGTTCCCGATGTCGGACAGCATCAGATGATGGCGGCCCGTTTCTACAACTTTCAGACCAATAACAGCTGGTTCACCTCCGGCGGCGCCGGCACCATGGGTTGCTCCCTGCCGATGGCAATCGGAGCCAAGTTGGCACGGCCCGACGAGCGGGTATGGTCGATCAGCGGCGATGGCGGCTTCCAGATGAACATGCAGGAGCTCTGTACCATCATGGAGCACGATATAGACGTAAAAATCATCATTCTGAATAACGGCTACCTGGGCATGGTCCGTCAATGGCAGACCCTCTTTTTTGACGGTCGTTACGCCGGAACACCGATGGTCAGCCCGAATTACGAGTTGATCTCCAAAGCTTACGACATCCCTTATCAGAAGGTCACAGAACTCGACCAGATCGATGAGGCGATACGTACGGCCGCTGAACATCCGGGTGCTTATCTGCTTGAGTTTATCTGTGATCCTTCCGAGGTGATCCTGCCGATGATCCCTTCTGGTGGTGGCTTCGGGGATATGATCGTAACGCGGCCGAAACCCTGAAATTGTACCTTTAAAACGGGAAAATAAAGATGACAGTCAAAAAAATGAAAAGACGGGCCATTCTGGCCTTTGTGCAGAACAAGCCGGGGACACTCAATAAAATCTCCATGATGATTCGCCGCAAAATGTACAACGTCGATACCCTGACCGTTTGTAAAGCCAAGCCCCCCGGTGTCAGCCGCATGACAATCACCCTGCGTGAAGATGACGAGGCCAAGGTCCTCCAGGTCATCCGGCAGCTGGAAAAATTTACCGAGGTTATCCGCGCCAAGGAGCTGGACCGAGATCAGAGCTATTGGCGTGAAGTGGCGATTGTCAAATTTGAGCTGGAAAAGAAAGCTTTTGATAAACTGCAGAAGAAATACCAGGTTGAACTTCTTGACAGCCTTCCGCACGATATCCACCTGGTCCAGATTGCTGGCCCTACGGAACGGATTGACAGCTTTCTTGAGGATGTCGGGGCAGAACATTTTATCGAAATCGCCAGGACCGGCGTTACAGCCATGGATAAATAAATGGCTTAGCCATTGTTGAACAATAAGGTAGCTCATGAAACGACGCAGCGAAGAAATCACCGGTCGCAAAGGTTCGGGAAAATGGGTTGAGCGCACAGCAGCACGGACCATGCTGCGGGCCGTACGTTTTACCGATGAGGATTTTGATAAGCCGATCATTGCTCTGGCCGTACCGCATACCAACGGTACGCCTTGCAATGACCATGTCAGGGCTTTGGGTGACATCGTCCAGCAGGCCATAGAGGATGCCGGTGGAAAGGCGATCGTTTTCGGTACCCCGGTGGTCTCCGACGGTATCTCCATGGGCACCGAGGCGATGAAATATTCGCTGGTCAGCCGCGAGGTGATCGCCGACAGCATCGAGTTGATGACCGAAGGCTACATGGTCGATGCAGTGATCACTCTCTCCGGTTGTGATAAGACCATCCCCGCCGCCCTGATGCCGATAGCACGCAACAACCTGATTGGCCTGACTCTTTACGGCGGCAGTATCCTGCCGGGAGAATATCACGGCAAGGCGCTTAACATAGTCAGTGCCTTCGAGGCGATCGGTGCTCATTGCGCCGGTAAGATCGATGCCGAAGAGTTGCACGCGATCGAATGTCACTCCTGTCCCGGGGCCGGTTCCTGCGCAGGCATGTACACGGCCAATACCATGGCGTCTGCCATTGAAGCGCTTGGCATGAGCCTGCCCGGGGCGGCTTCCAACCTTGCGGTCGACCAAGGCAACAAGATCTCTGCGGAGAAGCGTGATGATTGCGTGCGCGTCGCCCTGGCCGTTGTTGAGCTGCTCGAGTCTGGCCTCAGGGCATGTGACATCATGACTCGTGAGGCGTTCGAAAATGCCCTGACCGTTGCCTGGGCGTTGGGAGGGTCTACCAACGCAGTCCTGCATCTGCTGGCTCTTGCCCACGAAGCAGGAGTGGCTCTGACGCTTGCCGATATTGAAGAGGTTACCGCAAAGGTGCCGCTGCTCGGGAATTTCAAACCTTTCGGCGAGTACCTGATGAATGATCTGCACAAGATTGGTGGTTTGCCGATGGTCATGAAGACCCTTCTGGATGCCGGACTCCTGCACGGCGATTGTATGACGGTGACCGGTCGGACCCTGGCCGAGAACCTTGCCGACGCCCCGCAACGACCGGACAATCAGGATGTTTTCTACAGCCCTGACCGGCCTTTTGCGCCGGCGCATAGACATATCCGCGTGCTGCGTGGCAACCTCGCTTCCGAGGGCTGTGTGATGAAGCTCAGTGGCAAGGAGATGAATCGTTTCTCCGGTCCCGCCCGGGTCTTCGATCGTGAGGAAGACGCTCTTGAGGCAATCCTTGCCGGGAAGATCAATGCCGGTGATGTGATCGTCATCCGCTATGAAGGTCCAAAGGGTGGTCCCGGCATGCGTGAGATGTTATCACCCTCGGCCGCTTTGATGGGGGCAGGGCTGGGTAAAGATGTCGCCCTGATAACCGATGGCCGCTTTTCCGGTGGCACGCACGGCATCATGATCGGCCATGTCGCTCCGGAAGCTCAGGTCGGAGGCCTTATTGCGGTCGTTGCAGAAGGGGATGTCATCGAGATCGATCTCGACCTTGGGGAGTTGAACCTCAAGCTCAGTGAAGGGGAGATCAGCAGCAGGTTGGCGCAGTGGCAGGCTCCGGAATCACGATATCCTCGTGGTGTCCTGGCCAAATATGCACAGCTGGTTTCGTCGGCATCTCGCGGGGCGGTGACCAGTTAATTGGGATAGTAAACCGCGATTTTTTCGAAAGGGGACACTTCCGGAAGTGTCCCTTTTCGGTTTTTAAGCTCGATTCGTAGTCAAGAGCGAAATATCGGTTACATTTTAACTATCGAAAATGTTTTACGCACTTCTCCCCGGGATTTATTCGCTAGATAGAGGAGTTTTTGGTCATGACCACGGATAAACTGAAAGCAACTGATAATCTGAATGATATAGAGAATAGTGAATGGCGTGAATCGCTCGACTATGTTCTCCAGACACAAGGAGAGGACCGGGTCCGTGAGTTGCTTCGCCTTTTACAGGTTCGGGCCCAGGAACAGGGCGTGAGCGTTCCCTTTACTGCCAATACGCCTTATATCAATACCATTCCCAAAAACCGGCAGCCGGTCTTCCCGGGCAACCGTGTGATCGAACGGCGCATCAAATCGATCATCCGTTGGAATGCCATGGCCATGGTGGTGCGTGCCAACCGTGAAAAGTCCGGGATAGGTGGTCACATTTCCACTTACGCATCAGTTGCGACGCTCTGGGAGGTTGGCTTTAATCACTTCTGGCGGGGGCGCACAGACGACTTTCTTGGAGACATGGTTTACTTCCAGGGGCACGCGGCACCGGGGGTGTATGCCCGGGCGTTCTTGGAAGGTCGCCTCTCGAAAGACGACCTGGAGCGGTTCCGCAATGAGCTGGCCCCGGAAGGGGGCCTGTCATCCTATCCTCACCCGTTCCTGATGCCCGATTTCTGGGAGTTCCCCACTGTTTCCATGGGCCTGACCGCCTTGTCTGCGATCTACCAGGCCCGCTTCAATCACTACCTGGTTGATCGGGGTTTACGAAAATCGAGCGGCCGCAAGGTCTGGGCGATGCTCGGAGACGGCGAGATGGATGAGCCGGAATCTCTCGGCGCCATCACCCTGGCTTCGCGTGAGAAGCTCAACAATCTTGTTTTCGTCGTCAACTGCAACTTGCAGCGACTGGACGGCCCGGTCCGTGGCAACGGCAAGATCATCCAGGAACTCGAGGCTGCTTTCCGTGGCGCGGGCTGGAATGTTGTAAAGGTGATCTGGGGCGACGATTGGGATCAGCTCCTGGAAGATGACGATACAGGCTTGTTGGTCAAGCGGATGGATGAAGTCCTCGATGGCGAAATGCAGCACTTCACCCTGAAAAAAGGGGATTACGTTCGCGAGCACTTTTTCGGTAAATATCCGGAACTGTTGAAACTGGTGGAAAACTACAGCGACGAGCAACTGGGGCGGCTGACCCGGGGTGGTCATGACCCGGACAAGGTCTACGCCGCTTACAAAAATGCAATTTCGCAAGAAGAGATGCCAACGGTTATCCTGGCCCATACCATCAAGGGGTACGGCCTCGGTGAGGCCGGTGAGGGCAAAAACATCACCCACTCGCAGAAAAAGCTTAACGAAGATGAGCTGAAAGAGTTCCGCACCCGCTTCAATATCCCGGTCAGCGATAACGAGATCGCCGAAGCCCCTTTCTACCGGCCTGCAGAAGACAGCCCGGAGATGAAGTATCTCAAGGAGCGACGTGCGGCCCTTGGCGGTTCATTGCCGAAGCGTTTTGCCGGTAACAACCCGATCGCCTGCCAGACCGACGGCCTGATCCGCGAGTACCTGGACGGTTCTGGCGAGCGTGAACTGGCAACGACCATGGCGTACGTACACCTGTTGGCCAAGCTGCTGCGCGACCCTGAACTGGGCAAGCTGATCGTGCCTATTGTGCCTGACGAGGCCCGTACTTTCGGTATGGAGGCACTCTTCAGGCAGGCGGGAATCTACAGCCACGCGGGGCAACTCTATGAACCGGTCGACAAGGGTAGCCTGTTGCACTATAACGAGAAGAAGACCGGAGCCATTCTCGAAGAAGGGTTGAGCGAGGCAGGCTCCATGGCCAGCTTTATCGCCGCAGGAACGGCACACTCCAATAACGGCGTGCAGACCATACCCTTCTACACCTTTTATTCAATGTTCGGTTTCCAGCGGGTCGGCGATCTGATCTGGCAGGCTTGCGACAGTCGCGCCAGGGGTTTCCTGGTCGGTGCTACCTCGGGTCGCACCACTCTGGCCGGCGAGGGCTTGCAACATCAGGACGGTCACAGTCATGTCCTGGCAATGACGCCAACCAAGATCAAGGCTTACGATCCTGCCTTTGCTTATGAGATGGCCGTGATTGTGCACGACGGACTGACCCGCATGTACTGCCAGCAGGAAGACCTGATCTACTACTTGACGGTCATGAATGAGACCTACCTGATGCCGCCCATGCCGAAAGGCAAAGGTGTCCGGGAGGGCATCATCAGGGGTATGTACAAGTTCCGTGCTTCCGGTTTGAAGAAGAGCAAAGGTAAAGCGCACCTGCTTGGCAGTGGAGCGCTCCTCAATGAAACGCTCAAGGCGCAACAGCTTCTCGAAGAAAAATACGCAATTGCAGTGGATGTCTGGAGTGTGACCAGCTACAAAGAGCTTTACCAGGACGGCGTTGAATGTGACCGTTGGAATCTATTGAATCCGAAAAAGAAAGCAAAGATCCCTTATGTGAGCAGCCTCCTGGCCAAGGAGAAGGGGGTCTTCGTGGCTGTCTCGGACTACATGAAAGTTTTGCCGGCATCAGTTTCGCAATGGTTCCCCGGTCCTTTGCATTGTCTTGGAACAGACGGTTTCGGTCGCAGTGACGGCCGTGAGCAGTTGCGTGATTTCTTCGAAGTCGATGCCCGTTACATTGTGATTGCGACCCTGAAGCAGTTGGCCGATCTCGGTGAACTTGATAATGACGTTGTCGTCAAAGCCATTGGTGAACTGAAAATCGACCCGGGCAAGTTGAACCCGCACATTGATTGAGACGCAATCCATAAAGTTGTAAGGAAGTTAACCTGAGCGCTGAACAAAGGAAGCTTATGAAGCACGAGATCAGAGTTCCGGCTGTGTCGGAAGGGGTTGTAGAAGGGACCGTTGTTAATATCGCGGTTGCCGTTGGAGACAGCGTCGAAGTTGACCAGACCCTGCTGGAGCTGGAAACCGACAAGGCGGTCATTGAAATCCCTTCAACCCTCGAAGGTAAGATCACCGAGATCCGGGTGGCAGAGGGTGACAGTGTGGCGATCGATGCGGTTATTATGATTATGGAGTCGGACGCATCTGCAGATGAGCCTGCGGCACCCGCGAGTGCTCGTAAAGAGATCTCTGAACCGGTCGCCGAAGTGAAGTCAGAAACACCGGTAGTCGCTGAGCCGGCCCCTGACCTTCCTGCTGCCGAAACACGCCCCTCTGCCGCACCTGTGGAAGCGTCCACAGTTGACCTGCTTGCCGTGCGCAAAGGTGACCTGGTTGCTCCTGCAGCCCCTTCCGTGCGTCGTCTGGCGCGTGAACTGGGGGTCGATATCTATCAGGTGCAGGGTAGCGGTCCGGGTGGGCGTATCAGCGCTACCGATGTGCGAAGTTTTGTTCGTGTGACGATGCAGCGTATTACCGGTGGCGGTTCAGTGCCGGCTGTTGTGGGGGAGTTCCCAGGATTGCATGCTCAGCGGCCACTGCCTGATTTCAGCCGTTGGGGCGAGGTGACCCGCGAACCTCTCTCCCGGGTACGTGAATTAACAGCTGACGCCATGAGCTACGCTTGGTCAACAATCCCCATGGTGACAGTACGATCACGCGCAGGTTTCCGAAATCGAAGCGTTTCGCCAGGAATCCAATCGCCGGGCTATTAACGAAAACCGTCTGACCATGACGGCTATTCTGGTCAAGGTCTGTGCCGCGGCCCTGAAAGAGTTTCCCCGCTTCAACAGCAGCCTTGATCTGGCGAAAAAAGAACTGGTCCTGAAAGAGTATATTCATATCGGGGTTGCTGTCGATACCCCGGGAGGATTGCTGGTTCCGGTCCTCCGCGATGTCGATCAGAAAGGTATCGAACGCCTGGCCCTCGAGTTGAACGAGATCGCCGAAAAAACCCGTGACCGAAAGATCAGCCCGGCTGATATGGAAGGCGGAACCTTCACGATCAGCAACCTCGGGGGCGTGGGTGGGACCTCTTTCACCCCGATCGTCTATGCTCCCCAGGTGGCGATCCTCGGCGTCTCAACCTCCTCGCTTCAGCCGGAGTGGGACGGGCAACAATTTGTCCCTAAGCTGGTCATGCCGCTCTCTTTAACCTACGACCACAGGGTTATTGACGGCGCTGATGGTGCCCGCTTTTTGCGCTGGATCTGCAAGGCTCTGGAAAACCCCCTGCACCTGGTCATGAAAGGATAAGAATGTGAGTAGCACAGAGACGATCCCCACGAGTGCGCAACTGGTCATCATCGGTGCTGGTCCGGGGGGCTATGCAGCAGCGTTCAAAGCTGTTGAGCTTGGTTGTGAGGTCACCCTGATTGATCCCGAAGCCAACCCCGGCGGCGTCTGCCTGCATCGTGGTTGTATTCCCTCGAAGGCTTTGCTGCACGTTGCCAAGCTGGTTGCCGAAGCTGAGGAGGCGGCAGAGATTGGTGTGGCTTTTGCCAAACCGAAGATTGATCTCGACCGGGTGCGTAGCTGGAAAGACGAAGTCATCGGCAAGCTGACCGGCGGTCTTGGTGGTAAAGTCGCGAAACAGAAGATTACCTATGTGCGCGGCATGGCGAAGTTCAAAGATGCGCAGACTTTAACCGTTACGACCACAGGTGGCACCACGGGCGAGATGTCTTTCGAAAAAGCCATTCTGGCAACCGGTTCCCGGCCGATCATGCTGCCGGGAGTTGCCGCAGGGAGTCAGAAGATCATCGATTCCACCGGAGCTCTCGAACTCGCCGAGGTTCCGTCTTCGTTGCTGGTTGTTGGCGGTGGCTACATTGGCCTGGAGCTTGGCTCTGCCTATGCAGCTCTTGGCAGTAAAGTGTCGGTGGTGGAGATGACAGATGGACTGCTGCCGGGCTGTGATCGTGATCTGGTCTCGGTGCTGAAAAGGCGTCTCGGTAAAAAGTTTGCGGAGATCATGCTGAACACGCGGGTGACCGGCCTGAAAGAGCAGAAAAACGGTGTCGCTGTGACTTTTGAAAAGATCCAGGGTGAAGGTTCGAAGCAGCGTTTCGATAAAGTGCTGATCGCTATCGGCCGTAAACCCAACAGCGAGAATCTGGGGCTGGAGAACACCACAATCAAGGTGAACGAAAAAGGCTTTATTGAAGTAGACGGCCAGATGCGTACCATAGAAGGTCACATCTTCGCGATCGGCGACATCGCTGGTGAACCGATGCTGGCGCATAAAGCCTACGCTGAGGCGAACGTCGCAGCGGAGGTCGTTGCCGGAAGGAAAGCCGTTTTTGATCCCCGTGCCATTCCCGCTGTCGTCTTCACCGATCCGGAGATTGCCTGGTGTGGCTTGACGGAAACCGAAGCCCGCGAGCAGAAGATCAAGATCAAAACCGCTAAAATGCCCTGGCGCAGTAACGGTCGCACGCTCACTCTCGGCCGTGATGACGGTATGACCAAGCTGATCATTGATCCGGAGACTGACCGTTTGCTCGGCGTAGCCGTTGCCGGCCCCGGTGCCGGGGAGTTGATCGCTGAAGGGGTGTTAGCTCTCGAGATGGCGGCCGTCAGCGAAGATCTTCGTAAAACAATCCATCCGCATCCGACCCTTTCTGAGACAATCTACGAAACGGCAGAAATGCTGTTCAAAAGCTGATTCATCTATAAGCATAAAGTTAAGGGGTTGCTATGCCACGTCGTTGGAAATGTATGGTCTGCGGCTACATCCATGAAGGCGAGGAGCCTCCGGAGAACTGCCCGGTTTGCGGCGCTGATCGCTCGCAGTTTGTTCTGGTTGAGGACGTGAAGGTGAATCTGCTTCACGATCTCGTTGATACTTTTCATCTCCATCCTGTGGCCGCACACTTCCCAAGTGGTTTGGTGCCGACCTGCGCCCTCTTTCTGCTTTTGTTTTTCGTTACTGGCGACCCCGGTCTGGAATCCGCGGTCTTTTGGCTTCTACTGGTGGTGGCGGCCGTGATCCCCGTATCCCTGGGTTCCGGTATCTATTCCTGGCAGAAGCATTTCGATGGTCAACGAGCTGGCATCTTCTACAAAAAGATCGGTTTGGCGTTGACCATGATGTTGCTCAGCCTGGTTGCTCTCTTTTTGCGTCACGGCAATCCCGATCTGCTGGTGGCCGGCGGAATGAGTCGCTGGCTGTATCTGCTCTGCCTTACCGGGATGCTTGGTTGTGTGGTGCTTCTTGGCCACTATGGCAGCAAGCTGGTTTTCCAGTGGCGTGGACAGCATAGCTCTTGAGTAGACCTTGTTGTCTGACGTGCTGAAGAGCCACAGAACAATTACTCACTCATAAAGACGTTCTTTGCTTCAAAGTCGCCATTGGTGGCACTGTCGGGTGGCTCATAATTGATGGGTTAAGTCGTTATGAAACGCGAACGGATCCGTGAACTCAAAGAACTGCACGATCAGACGGGGGTCTTTGCTGACCGTTGCGAGGCGGGGCAGGTGCTGTCCGGGTTGGTCCGGCCGCTTGGTCTGCAACGTCCCCTGGTGTTGGCTATCCCGGCCGGCGGGGTGCCGGTGGCGGTCCCTCTGGCTAAAACCCTGAACTGCCAACTGGATGTAGCTGTCGTCAGTAAAATCACTTTGCCATGGAACAGCGAGGCCGGTTACGGTGCGGTTGCCTTTGATTTCAGTTACCTGCTCAATGAGTCAATGATCAGGGCTGTTGGCTTGAGCGAGGCTGATGTTGCCCGGGGACTCGAAAAGACCAGGGCAAAGGTCGTTAGACGGGTCGCGTCACTACGAAAGGGGCGGCTAATGCCAGAGATGACAGCACACGAAGTCATTGTTGTCGACGACGGTCTGGCTAGCGGCTTCACCATGGATGCAGCTGTAGCCGCTCTGCGTCGGGCCGGAGTCGGGGAACTTATTGTCGCTGTCCCTACGGGCTACGAGACTTCTGTGCAGAGCCTGGCAAGTAAAGTTGATATGGTCTGTTGTGCCAACATCAGGAGTGGTCCTTCCTTTGCCGTAGCATCAGCTTATCAACACTGGGATGATGTCAGCGAAACTGAAGCTGAGCGGATATTGCTTGAATTCTTGGAGACATGATACCGGTCGTGAAAGTGCGATGCTTCTTCAGAGACACTATTCTTTAAGCCGGGGTCTGCATTTACCCCCACGCATACTAACTGTCGTGATAGTTAATCTGACACATTAGTCAGTGGTCTAAGAGGCTCACAGTAAAGTCTGTTATGGCTTAGATTATTTAAGAGAACGAGTTGCGAGAGGATTTATAGTAATCAGTTCCAACTGTTTTGTGACGTTACTGCTAATCGTGATTTATAAAAATGTAGCACCTAGGTTCTCAACCAGACACAACCCGCACCAACTCATTCACCAGTGCCCTGGACGTGAACGGCTTGCTCAGATAGCCGTCAAAGCCCATCTTCAAATACTTCTCCTTGTCACCGATGAGAGCGTAAGCCGTCAGGGCAATCACTGTCAGGTGCTTTCCTCTTAACTGCTTTAGGTCACGCAAGAGGTTCAACGCATCAATGCCATTCATCACCGGCATCTGGATATCCATAAGCACCAGGTCAAAGGTGTTTGTCTTCAGAGTATCAAGAGCGACCTTGCCATTCTCTGCAACCGTAACAACATGCCCCATGTTTTCCAAAACAATCTTGATGAACTGGGTGTTGATAGGGTTGTCCTCAGCCAGAAGAATATCTAAAGGTGGCCCACTCCACAGGTTTGATTCTTTCTCTGCAAGAGGCTTCGTCGTTATGTTGTCAGACTTCCACTGCAAGGGGATCAGCAGGTGAAAAGAACTTCCGACCCCCAACCGGCTCTCAACGCGGATAGAGCCACCCATCAGGCCTGCAAGGCTCCGGCTTATGGCCAACCCCAACCCTGCGCCACTGTAGTTATGAGTGCCTGGGGCATACACCTGAGCAAATGGCTCGAAGATCCGGCCCTGCAAATCTTTTTGGATACCGATCCCGGTATCTTTTACAGCGATGTCCAGAAGGAGCCTGGAATCAGTTTCTTCTGCCATGGTAATGACAATGCTGATGTTACCCTTTTCAGTGAACTTAATGGCGTTGCCCAGCAGGTTGAGTATCACTTGTTGGATTCTCAACGAGTCACCCACCAGTATATCAGGAACATCATCATCTACTCTGATATTGAATGAAAGGTTCTTATCAGCAATTCGCTGCTCATGTAGCGCAACAATTTTTGTGTTGAATTTGTCTAAGCTGAAAGTCTCCTGTTTAATCGTAATTCCTCCTGCTTCGACCCTCGACAGATCAAGAACATCGTCGATCAAAGCCGAGAGGGCCTTGCTGGACGAGTTAATCGCGGCAATATATTGATTCTGCTCTGGAGTCAGCTCGGTGTCTTCCATTAACTCGCCGAAACCAATGATGGCGGTCATCGGGGTGCGGATTTCATGGCTCACGTTTGCCATGAACAAGCTCTTGGCACTGCTGGCCGCCTCTGCAGCTTCGGTGGCTGCCAGCAAGCCAACTTCACTTTCCTTGCGCTCAGTGATGTCTCGATCAGCGCCGCTATAACCTACAAGTTCTCCAGCGGGATTGACAATTGGCTTTGCGTTGCTCTCGAAAAAACGATAGCTCCCATCCTTATGCCGCCAGCGCAGGACCCAACCTTTCCAACCCCGGCGCTCGGCAATTAACCGGGGGAGAGCTTCTTTTACCTCCCGCAAATCATCTTCATGCAGAATATCAAAGTAATTCTTGCCAACAAATTCCTCAGGTTGATATCCTAACAACTTCAAAACCCTACGGTTTGAAAAAGTATGCCGTCCGGCAAGATCAATTTCCCAGATCCACTCCGAAGACGTATCAATGATGTTTTGGAGCTTCTCTTTATTTGCCCGTAATTCTTCTGCCACTTGCCTGCGCAGCGTGACGTCACGCCCCACACCGACAATGGCTTCGACCCGCCCTTTTTCATCGACTATTGCCCTGTCGGACCAGGCCAGCCACCGCCAACCCTCTGTAGTCATAGCCCGTTGCTCTATGTAGGCGGTATGTGGTGGGTGGAGCAGGCTTTCCATCGCCTTGGCGGTAGGCGCCCGGTCTTCCTCGTGCACGAGGGGCATGAAGGATTTCCCCAGCAATTCCTCTTCGTTTTTGCCGAAGGCTTTGCAGTAACTGGGGCTGACAAAAAGAAACCGCCCATCAGCATCAACCTTGACCACCAGTTCATTCTGATTTTCCACCAGCAGTTTATAACCCACTTCGCTTTTGTGCAGACCCATCTCGGCTTGCTTGCGCTCAGTGATATCTATGAAAACACAGGCTAACTGGCCGGGCGCAGGGCGATAGGCCTTGAGTTCGAGATGTCGCTCGGTCTTGCTGAAAAAGTATTCGTAATGAGACTTCTCTCCTGTCAACGCAACCTTGCCGAAGTCTTCAATCCAGAGACTTTCTATGTCCGAAAATATCTCGCGAACCGTCTTGCCGACAAGATCAATGGCTTCCAGGCCGGTGAGTTTTTCAAAGGCCTGGTTTACGCTCAGGTAGCGGTAATCGACAGGATGTCCATCTTTGTCACAAATGATTTCGTGATGGGCAAAGCCGTCGATCATTTCATGGAGAAGTTGTGCTTCGAATTTTTTAGACATCAATCCTCTATCTTTGGCTGAACCACTTCATAGCCTAGCCTTGTTCAAAATAGTATAACTTGAAAAATGGACATTTATTGTTTCACAATTGCATCGAGAAGAATAGTTGCCAGTCAGCATCCCGTCAACAGGCCGCTGCCAAATTGTCTCATAATGATGGACGGCACGCGGTATCCACAGATATAGCGTTCAGCAGTAAAGAGGAGCTATTTCCTAAAAGACCTCTCGCATTGCTTCGGGTTGTTCCGATTGGCCGAAATGCGAAATTCTTGCTAACCCTGCATTCCAGTAACGCTGAAAGTTTCCTGGCGCTGACCTGAAAGTGTCCTATAAATGCTACTGCATTGTTTCGCGGTGTTCAATTTGGCGGATTTACGAAATTCTTGCTGACCCTGCATTATAAGAAATACCACCAAGAAACAGGTCCTGGTGGCCATAGTTTTGTCTTCCTAAATACCTCTATCAATAAGAAGCCGTTTTACGTCTCATAAGTCGTGAAAATAATTCTCAGATATTGTGATTTAGATCACTTCAATTTTAATGTGATCACTATATATTTAAATGGAAATTGGATATTAATTGCCTCCTGCCTCCTGCCTCCAGAAAAGGTTTTTTATCCTGCAATACACAGAAAGCCCTCGATCCGAAGATTGAGGGCTTTCGTGTTTTATAAATGCTGAAATTCAAGAATTGCATACACACGTACCATAGGCGTTATGGCTTACATTTCTTGCATGGGCGATAACCGATCTCGATAGCATCATCACGAGTCTCGAAGATCTCTACACAGCTTTTACAGTTAAAGTCCCGGCAATAGGTATTATGGAAGATTTTGCTCTTAACGTCGCCGTGGTATGAGTTAGCGGCTACAGCAAGGCTGACAAATAGCAGAGCAAAGGCAACGGCAGAAATACAAATTTGGTGAAAATGATGGTAATTTTTGTTCATGATTTCTTC
>CAZXBD010000085.1:0-19238 GCA_964638305.1 uncultured Geobacteraceae bacterium
TCACGGATCTCATCCGCCACCACGGCAAAACCTTTACCATGCTCGCCGGCCTGGGCAGCAATAATCGCAGCGTTCAAAGCCAGCAGGCTGGTCTGATCAGCGACCTCATCTATGACAGTGAGGATCTTGCCGATGGCGCTCGACTGGTCCCCCAGCTCCATAATCGCCTCGCTGGCCCGATCAACGGTCTTGCGAATTGACTCAATGCCACGGATCGTTTCTTCAACGGTCTGCATCCCGAGTTTTGCATCTTCCGCAGCTTCGTTTGCCAGTTTGCTGGTTTGCGCCGCATTTTCTTCGATCTCTTTGATTGAGGCGTCCATCTCTAACATTGAGGAAACCGTCACCTCTGTCGAAGAGGAAAGGATGCCGACATTTTCCGCAACTTCCTGGCTGGCCACCGACATTTCACTGATCGAGCTGGAGACTTCGTCAACCGTCGAGAAAAGCTTCTCCATCTGCGAGGCAATTTCCTCGATCGTCGCGCCCAGCTCCAGGGTCGCGGAGGAACTCCCTTCTGCGGAGCTGACCAGGTTGCCGGTGCTTTCCGCGATCCCTCCCGCCGCCTCATCAATCCCTTCGATAGCCTTAGAAGACTCTTCCAACGCTTGAGATTGACTCACCGCTCCTTCCATAACCTCATGAGAGGAAGTACGAATCTGCTCATTTGCCTGGGCCAGGTCACTGGATACGTCGCGAATCCGCCCCACCATCTCCCGTTGGCTGGTCAGGAACCCATTAAAGCACTCTGACAGCTCACCAACTTCATCAGCACTGCGCACTTGTAGTTCCTGAGTCAGGTCGCCACCTCCGGCCGCAATTTCGCGAAGGTTTTTGACCACCTCTTGCAAAGGTCGAACGATGCCAGCAGACACGAACAGACCGACAATGATCGAGATCACAGCAACAATGATCGCTGTAGTCACTAATGCTTGCTGCAAACGTTTTTTGGAGGACTCCATCTTGGAGACATCCAAAGCCATCAGCACACCCCGACTTTTGCCACCGATCGAGTTATAGAAGATGTTGTGCTTGCGACCGTCCAGTGGGTGTGAGTAGTTGCTGGACTTCAGGACCCCGGCCATATCGAGAGAGGCTAATTCGGGAGAAGTGGAAGTATGGATACCGGTCTCATCAAAGAAAGCAATTTCCATGCGAGTGAGAGTTTTCAATCGTGTCGCAAAGGACATATCGAGATAGGTGACGGACACCAGGTGACCGATTGCTTCACCGGCCATGCCGATCGGTGCTGCAGCAGTAATCGCCATACGGCCGTCAAACAGACCGCTTTCCGCATAACTTTCACCTTCAAGGCTGGCCTCTATGACCGGGTGATCTACACCGGATGTGGCAGGACGACCCTGGTTATCATTCAAATGATTTCGGTAAAGCCTTTGCCCCTGCTTGTCAAGCACCTGAATCTGGTCGAAAGTTAACCCTTTCATGCCATCAAAAAAACTGACCAGCTGCGAATCGTCTCCGTTCAACCCGGCAGAGTAAACGGCGTTAACCAGCAAGGGGTTTCTGGCGATAATCTCTACCATGGTCAGATCATCCGCCGAAGTTTTGGTCGTGATCTGTTCAATAAAATTGGCCGCATCCTGGGAACGAATCTGGACCTGATCTTCAAGCTTCCCGGAAACCATACCGCCAATCACCCAGAGAGAAATAACCAGAGGAATGACACTTACTGAAATCAGCGCGAGGAGTATTTTAAAGCGTAATTTCATGGATTCAACATCCTTCCTTATCGATCTGCTGTGGTTGTTACTGCAAGATTTTGAGGCTATTCCGCCGAAACAAAGCTTTTCTGAAAAACCGCCTTGCCTTGAGCACTTTTTGCCAGTGCAATAAAGCGGCCCAGGTCACCCTGTGGCTCACCCATGGTCACCAGGGTCAGGGGTTTGGCCAGCGGGTAACGACCATCGGAGATATTGGCTTCCAGTGGAGCAACACCATTAACCGTTATCGACTTGACACCATCAGCATCCAGCATACTGCGACTCAACGCCGTGATTCCCACCGGGAACATGCTGATCTGCTGGTCGGACTGGGAAACAACCACCGAAACAATTTCCCGAGAGAGGTAATCTCGATCTTTCAGGATCAACTTCTTGACAGCACTTCGCATCCCGGACCCTTTTGGAGAAGTGACTACAATAATCGGCCCATCGTTGCCGCCGACATCCTGCCAGTTGGTGATGGCTCCGGAAAAAATCCCCTGCAACTGGTCAATTGCCAAATCCTCCACCGGGTTCTGTTCGTGTACAACAATTGTCAGGACATCCCAGCCGAGAAAATGTTCAACCAAGCCTTTATTCCTCTCTGCCTCGGTCAGATAGCGACCGGCCCCGGCCATATCAATTTCACCTTTAAGTAGAGCACTGATCCCCGGGCCTGTATTGCCCCCCTCAATCTGCACCCTGATTGCCGTATCATTGGTGAAAATGCTGGCGACTCCGGGCATAAAGAACCGCTGAAGCGTGGTAGCCCCTGCATAGCGCAATAGCTCATCAGCACAAGCACCTCCCGCCAACGACAACACAATGAAAATAATAATCGCGCATGATCGCAAGATACCCATTGGTAACTTTCCCTCTTAGAATAGCGTGCCTGAAGAAACAAATAAACCCGTCAAAAATCAACATTCAACAAAAAGATTAACGCCTTACAATACATCAGCAGGCCAGTACAGGCAACTCTTAATCCCTTGCATCAGGCGTCAGCAAAACCAGTTTTGTCCGCCACCATGTAGAGTCGAGCTAAACTGAAAGAGCAAGAAGCTTTCGTCTGGCACAAACCTCTCTTGTTGCTGAAATTCCTTAGTTGCGATATCTTTACCATGACAGGAGAGAGACTTTGCCTTGAGGGAGAGAACAAACCATGTCAGAGAACCTTGATGACTTGCTTAGCAAGGGTGAGCGCGCATTGCAGCAGGATGACACGCTGGTGGCACTGTTACAGTTCGAAATGGCTCACGCCATTAAACCATTACCCGGTGTTAAATCCAGGTTGGCTTATTGCATGGCAAAAGAGCGACATCAATATCAACAGGCGATGGCTCTCTGCCAGGAAGCCCTCGAGGAAGAACCCGCCAATCCGGACCACTACTATCAACTCAGTCGCATTTACATGACTGCCGGGCAGAAAATCCGGGCCATCAAATCCTTACGCAAAGGACTCAAATTCAAGCGCCATCAACCGTCCATCGACGCACTGAACCAGCTCGGTTTCCGCAAAACACCGGTCTTTTCTTCTTTGTCACGGGAGCACATTCTCAATCGCGTCGCCGGCATGCTCCTCGAACAAATTGGTTCGCGCTGACACCTAGTTTTGAGCGATAAGGGTTAAGGAGTTGCACTTGATGGGCAGATAGGTTAAGTTCGCCGCCTCCTTTCACCTCATATCAAGCAAGCATGTAACCACAACTGTGACTATCTTTGCGCCAAAAAGCCCGGACACAACCGGGCTTTTCCCCGTACCGTTTAGCATGGAGCCCCCATGACAGAAGAGCTATTGACAACCTTCGCCGAGTTGAAACTTGCACCTGAGATACATCGGGTCATTGATGAAATCGGCTATGAAACACCCTCCCCCATACAGGCCCGCAGCATTCCACCTCTGCTGGAAGGGCACGACTTGTTAGGGCAGGCCCAGACCGGCACCGGGAAAACGGCTGCCTTTGCCCTGCCGCTATTGAGTCGACTCGATCTTAAGAAGAAAAAACCCCAGATCCTGGTTCTCACTCCCACCCGAGAATTGGCCTTACAGGTCTCCGAAGCGATCCGGACCTATGCCCGCCACCTGAAAGGATTTCAGGTGCTGCCGGTTTACGGCGGACAAAGCATGAGTCAACAGTTGAGACAACTGCATCGTGGCGTCCATGCCGTGGTCGGCACTCCGGGACGGATTCAGGACCACTTGCGCCGCGGCACTTTGAACCTTTCGGAACTCGCATGCGTTGTCCTCGACGAAGCGGACGAAATGTTGCGCATGGGTTTTGTCGACGATGTCGAACAAATTCTGAAGGACACTCCGGCAGAGCGACAGACGGCGCTCTTTTCGGCGACCATGCCGAAAGAGGTGCTAAGAATTGCCCGACGACACATGAAGGACCCGATTGAGATTCAGATCAAGGCGAAGACGTCAACCGTCGAAACCATTGTCCAGCGCTTCTGGCAAGTCAAGGGGCTGCACAAAATGGACGCTCTGACGCGTATCCTTGAGGCGGAAGAGATAGAAGGAATGCTCGTCTTTGTGCGGACCAAAATCGCAACGGTTGAACTCTCGGAGAAACTTGAGTCACGGGGCTTCTCCTGCGCACCGTTGAACGGTGATATGACTCAGACGCTGCGGGAGAAAACCGTAGAACGGTTGAAAGCAGGCACTCTTGATATAGTGGTTGCAACTGATGTCGCCGCCCGCGGACTGGATGTGAAACGTATCAGTCATGTCGTCAATTATGACATTCCTTACGATACTGAGTCCTACATTCACCGTATCGGTCGTACTGGCCGTGCCGGGCGCGAAGGGCAGGCGATCCTTTTTGTTGCCCCTCGGGAAAGACGTATGCTGGCTGCTATCGAACGAGCGACTCGTCAGCCGATCAAAGCCATGAGCCTGCCGAGCCGCAAAGACATCTCCAATCGCCGCACCGATCTTTTCAAGGAACAGGTTGCTGAAGTGATGGAATCCCAGGATCTGGAATTCTTTGAGGAGTTGATCGACAGCTACCAGCATCAGTACGATGTCGGCCTGCGAAGAATTGCCGCAACTCTGGCCTACCTTGTTCAGAAGGACAAACCTTTACAGATGGACGAAGGTGCGGTTGAGGAACAGGCCGGCCAGACCGAGGAGCAAGCACATTCCAGACGTCGCCAGCCGGCCTCCGACAGCACCCTGGTCCGTTATCGGATCGAAGTCGGTCGGGTTCACGGCGTGGAGCCGAAACATATCGTCGGCGCTATTGCCAATGAAGCCAACATCAACAGTCGAGACATCGGCCAGATCAAGATCCTCAATGACCACTGCCTCGTCGATCTGCCACAAGACATGCCCTCGGCAACCTTCCGGCAACTGCAAAAAGTCTGGGTTTGTGGTCAGCAACTGCAGATCAGCCCGGCGGATGAGCGGTTTCCGTCCAAGGCCGACAAACCGAAGTACAAGAGTGGGACGAGGGGCAGCGAAAGCAAGTTCTTTAAACCGGGAGGGAGGAAATCTCCACGCAGTCGCCCGGGGAGACAGAAAAACCCGTGATCGAATTCGAACTGACAGGGAATGATTACATCGAATTGAATAATCTGCTTAAGGCGACCGGACTCTGCGAGAGTGGCGGTATTGCCAAACTCTTGATTGCTGATGGCCTGGTCATGGTCGATGGCGAGGTTGAGTTGCGCAAACGCCGTAAGATACGTGCAGGCCAGACTGTGGAAATGAACTGCCAGCAAATTGTCGTCTGCTGAACCTGCAAATCTTTAACCTGGCTCCGTTATGATCCGGAGAACGTTGTGGCTCTTTACTTCTTGTATGCCTTCCTGATCTCCGGAGCCACCAATTTCATCTGTTCAATTCTGGTTTTGCGCGGCTTGACTGCAGCCGGCATCAAGGTCAGTTTTTTTGAAATTCGCTGGCAGGTTCACAAACACCTTAAAACCTATCGACAGATAACACTGGAGAAAAACGGAAAGATCGGATGGCCGTACTATGGCTATCAGGGCTCACTAGCCGGCATGGTCGGGTTTATGATAATGGCCCTTTTTTCCCTGAAACAGTAATCCCCGATCAAAACAACCGAGGGGCACATCAAAATTGATGCGCCCCTCGGTTCTATACTAAGATTAATCACTAACCCGATTTTATCGACCAAGTTATTTATAGATTCCGGCACCAACCAGCAGGTCAGTAAACCCAACACGGCGAATGTAGGTAAATTTGTCAGCCACTTCACGGCTGTTCGGCTTTGTCCACATATACCAGATCCACCCTTCACCATTATTTTTGGCGATATCGACAAATTCTACAAAGATTTTCTTTGGTTCCTCCTTGTTCTTGTCAGTGACATGGAACAGGGGCCCCTTTTCCATCAACTGGGGAACCATCGGGTGTGCGAGCATGTTGCCATCAAAATCCATCAGGAACACATAGGTGTTTTTCCAGACAAACTGACCGTCCGCTTTGGCGATCTCGGCAATACCGGCGTCCTTATTGGTCAACAACAGTTCTTCCGCCTTTTTACACATTTCGATGATTTCGTCTCGGGATGCACCCTCCTCAGCCAGAGCTATCGTCGGCAACAGCAGGCAAGCCTGCAGAAGCATCACCAGCATAATTACCTTGTTTTTCATAGTTTAGACTCCTTAAAAAGATAAAATTGAACGTCTCAAAGACACTTAAATATCACTATTGTTAACATCTGTCTTTCTTTAGCCTCTTGGTTCTTTACTATATCAGGAGATGTTTTAGCGCAGCAACATATTCTGGCTTCTTTAATTTGCAAACCCTCTCCCTTCAGCAAGGGACACGGGCAATCTCAAAAGGCCTGGATCATAACAGAGAAAACCGGTTGACACCCCGAAAACCCTGTGCTATTTAGAGTGGGTTTAAACTCCTGAGTGTATTCTGTATACAATTACTATGGCCGAAGACAAACGCCAACTGATCAGATCCCTGAGCTTTTTATCGAGTTTGGGGATATCTATGGTGGCGGCGTCGTTCATCGGCCTGTTCATCGGGGTATACTTGGATAAATGGTTGGAGACATCCCCATGGATGACCCTGATCTGGCTCGGCATTGGCATTGTTGCCGGCTTTCGCAACATTTTCATCCTGACCCGCCGAGCACTTCACGAACTGGAGAAAGAAGAGGATCCGAAAAACAATGGATCCCTTTGAGCAGTTACCAGCTATTCTTAATCGACGCAGTTGGCTGATTTTGGGATTGCTTCTGCTCGTGAGTCTGCTCTTTCGCGATACGACACTGACTCTTGGTATTCTTTGTGGCGGGTTGGTATCGATCGGCGCCTTTCTTTGGTTGCGTCGGTCATTAAGGCAATTGCTGGAAGAACCAGGATCAGGCTCCAAGGCTCGCTACCAGTTTGGTTACGTAGTTCGCCTGATAGCATTAGCCGTTGTGCTGGCAGTTCTGATTGCCGTCGTAAAAATAAACGCCGTAGGCCTGATCGTCGGGCTCTCGGTTGTTGTGATAAATCTATTCTGGACAACGATACAACACTCCTTGCAACGGTAAGGAGACGAAGAGGGACACATGACTCATCCTTTTTTATTTTTACAGTGGTTGGAGCAGCAACTCCACCTTCATCTCGGCGAACATGTTACCTACACCTGGCTGGTGATGATTCTGCTGATTGCGGTAGCTTTCCTGGTGAAAAAGAATATTCAGACAGTGCCCTCCGGCCTGCAGAATTTGTTCGAACCGGTTGTTGCCGGCATTGAAGGCATGATCGAAGAGACCATGGGACCGAAAGGAAAAGCTTATTTCCCGTTAATCGCGACCATTGCCTTTTTCATTCTCACTTCAAACTTGATTGCCCTGATTCCAGGGTTCTATCCACCGACCGCCAACCTGAACACCAACGCTGCCATGGCTCTGACCGTTTTTGCCATGACGCACATTATTGGCATCAAAGAACATGGCATCGGTTATTTAAAGCATTTTTGCGGACCGGTCATCTGGCTGGCGCCCCTGATCTTCCCGATTGAAATTGTCGGGCATCTGGCACGCCCCTTGTCGCTGACCCTTCGTCTGTTCGGCAATATGTACGGCCACGAAATCGTTCTGATGATCTTCTTTGCGTTGGTACCCTTCCTGCTCCCACTGCCGATGATGCTGATGGGTGTCCTGGTTGCCTTCATTCAGACGTTCGTATTCATGCTGCTGGCAATGATCTACATTGCCGGTTCGCTCGAAGAAGCTCACTAAGCACGGATGTCCGTGCTTGCGTCCTATACTGTATAGGAAATATAGAAACTAAAATTAAAGGAGTAGAAAAATGGAGTTTTTTGCTTGGTGTGTAATGGCGGCCGGTATCGGCATGGGTCTCGGTTCTTTCGGTACTGGTATCGGTCAGGGTCTGGCTATTCAGAAAGCCGTTGAAGGCGTTGCTCGCAACCCGGGCGCAAGCGGCAAAATCATGACCATCATGCTGATTGGTCTGGCGATGATCGAGTCTCTGGCAATCTACGTTTTCGTTGTTGCCATGATTATCCTTTTCGCCAACCCCTTCACAGAAACCGTTGTGCAGATGATCAGCAAGTAAGTAAAGATCACGCTAAACATTAAAGGGGAGCAGCCATCTGGCCGCTCCCCTTTTTATTTTCGATGTTGAAGATCAAAACTTGTTGAGAAGAATTTAACGCCAAGCGTTCCCTTATTATCTTCAGGCGATACCCCGGTTGCGCATGACCCGCATAACCAATACTCCCATGACGGAGAGGACAATACCAAGGGCAAAGGCCATGTAACCTATACCACGCGCCTCACCCCAGCCCCAGAGGTCCTGGGCACCGAGAACACCGATCATTACCAGCCCGGACATAATCAAGAGACCGCCCACAACGTACATCCCCAAAGCCAGTCCAGCCCAGACCCAGCCACGCCAATTATTCATCGTTCAAACGCTCCTTAAACAAGAACCTGTTGTTGCCAACATATTATGCCCACCGAATTGACCGTGCAAGCCATTTAGACAAAAGGCTTAAAATATTTTACTTAGCGTTCTTTCACGATTGACATTTAATACTGCCCATGTTAAACGTTTTTTAATCTTATACTGTATACACGCTGATAATTTACAACACTATTGATTTATTCAATTTTATCTATTTTTCATACATGAAAGTATTACCTTTTCAGACAATTTAGGGCTGTTCGCAGTCCTCACATGGGAAAGATTACCAGGAGGTCAATTCATGAATGGCAGAACTCTTGCTTTTTTACTGCTCGCCATAACTCTGTTCGCGCCAACGCTTACGGTTCAAGCGGAAAGCGGAATGGCCATCGCCCCCGAAGTCTGCCTGGAATGCCATGATGACGTGGTCGGTCCAGTTGCCTATGGAGCGTCTGTGCATGGCCAGAACGCTTGTACCAGCTGTCATGTTGAAGTGACCTCCCTCGACGCGCATATGTCTGGTGACGTCATGCCCGCTGAACCCAAGTGCGTACGTTGCCACAAAAAAGAAAGCAGTGAGCACTTTTCAAGTGTCCATCAGTTGAACGACGTGACCTGTTCCGCCTGCCATGACGATATCCATGAGCATACTTACTGGAAGGGAGACAAAAACAAGGTCATCGCCAAATGTACAGGATGCCATGATGACCATGAAGACTACCTTGACTCCACCCACGGTAAAGCCGTTTTGGCAGGCAACGCCGACTCTGCGGCCTGTCACGATTGTCACGGTCTGCACAAAATCGAGCAACTCGGCGACCCCAACAGCCACATTAACCGGGAATTCCACACCAAGGTTTGCCTGAAGTGTCATGCCGACCATGAGATGATGGAACGCAATGGTGTCTTCAGTGTAGCCGTGGAAACCTACATGAGCAGCTATCATGGCAAAAACTTCAAGCTAGGTTCACCTGACAAGGTTGCCGGCTGCGCAGATTGCCATACCTCGCATAATGTATTACCTAAAGATGACCCGACTTCCAGTGTCAACGTAGCGAACCTGGTCGGGACCTGCGCACAATGTCACCCTAATGCCACACCCCTGTTCGCCAAATTCAACTCTCATGGCGACATGCACGACCGCGAAAACTACCCGATCAGTTACTGGACGTTTGTCGGCATGACCGGCCTGCTGGTGGGAACCTTTGCCGTATTCTGGATTCATACGCTGCTCTGGATGATTCGTGGCTTCGTTGAGAATCGTCAAAAAATAGCGGAAGGGCACCTGGGCAAAGGCGAGCATCACATCACTGAACCACACAGGCAATATGTGCGCTTCAAAGCACGTCATATCTTCCTGCACCTGACCGTCATCATCAGTTTCCTCGGTCTGACCCTGACCGGGATTCCGCTTAAATTCGCCGACCAGCACTGGGCTATGACGATGATGGATTTCTTCGGCGGCACATACTTTGCCGGCCTGATCCATCGCGGTTGCGCGATCTTGACCTTCTACTATTTCCTCTCAGCCCTCATTCTGAGCTTCGACTTCCTCTTCCTGAGCAAGAAGAAATCTAAGGGCGATATGTGGCTGACCCGGCTGTTCGGCCCGGATTCACTCTGTCCCAACCTGCGCGACATTCGCGATGTCATCGGCATGGTCCGCTGGTTCCTCTTCCTCGGCCCAAAACCAACCTTTGAGCGCTGGACTTATTGGGAGAAATTCGACTTCCTCGCGGTCTTCTGGGGTATGTTTGCCATCGGCGGTTCAGGCTTGATGCTCTGGTTCCCGGAATTCTTCGCCTACTTCCTGCCGGGTTGGGCGTTTAATGTCGCCACAATCGTACACTCCGACGAGGCCCTGCTGGCTACCGGCTTTATCTTCACCGTCCATTTCTACAATACTCACGGACGACCGGAGAAGTTCCCGATGGATTTCGTTATCTTCAACGGTCAGATGGCCAAAGAAGAGTTCGTTGAAGAGCGCGGCGACCAATGGCGTCGATACGAGGAGGAGGGCATCACGGAAGAGTTCGTCTGCAAAAAAGTCAGCGGACCGGTCTACGACTTCTGCCTCAAGTCGTTCGGCTACATCGCACTCTTCACCGGTATCGCCTGTCTGTTCCTGATGATCTTCGCTTTCATGGGGGGCAGCGGACACTAATAACCTTCTTTTACAGCCAGGGTTTAAGAAAAAGGGACGGCCAATAGGCAGTCCCTTTTTTGTTCGCGAAAAGCGCCCATTTCAGGGCAGAATCAGGCTCTCAACAATGCATACTGTATACAATCTTTCTATTGCATTCATTTACAGAATGTGTATTATACGGTGGCTTATCGATGATTTAATCTTTTGCCGCTACAAAATTATAAACGGGAACTATTACAGGGGTGCAGATCATGCTCAAAAACGTATTTGACTGGTGTAAACGACACATTGTCCTCTTCACCATCGCTTCGGTGGTCTTTGTTGTGATGTTCGGCTTCATCAACATTCAGATTCTCCACATGACATCAGAACCTGAATTTTGCCACCTCTGCCACCCGGCACAAGGCTTCGGTCCCCTGGCCGAAGTTGATTCATGGGAGCACTCGGCCCATGGTGATGCCGGTGTTTCTTGTCTCGACTGCCACGGTCGCCCCGGCGTTCTTGGCTATATGAAAGCTAAAATTGGTGGTCTGCGCGACACCTATATGCAATTGACTATCTCCAAGGAAGAGAAACTCGAGATCCTGTCAAATCCCCATGAAGACCTGGTCCCCTCCTGGCACTGCCTCTACTGTCACTCTGATGAGGGTAACAAGACCGTCCGTGAAACAACCAGGGGCCCGATGAAACTGGTCAACATGCGTATGCTGGACGACGTAGTCAACCCGTCGTTCCGTGAACGCAAAGGACTGGCAGACATCATGACCGACGACTTTGTCGGCGGAACCCATTTCGACCACACCCTTCATATTGAAGACTTTGACCTGACTTGCCGTGATTGCCATTTCGGCATTGTTCATAATCCGGCGACAGCGACGGATCGGATGAATTTCTGCATTGCCTGCCATGCTGATGCCGGCGATGGTGCTCCGCAGATGAAAGATTGTGCTGTTTGTCACGAAGCCCAGGTAGCGATGAACGAAGGCAAAGGGATTGAGGGGATTGATATGATTCCCAGCCTGATGTATGGCGCTGCAGCAGATATGACCTGCACCGATTGCCACACTGGCGTCACCAAAGGGGTCTTTCGTCCTTCATCAGACACTTGCACAGATTGCCATGAGGACGAGGAGTACAAGGCCGTTTTCGAGGAGTGGGCTGCAACCACGAACGCACGTATCGAAGAACTCAAGGAGATCCGAGTGGAACTTGAGGCAGCCCTGATTGATGCCGACGCCGCCAAGCGCAACACCGCTGACGTCTGGAATACCTACTCCCGAGCCATTCGCAACCTCAAGTTTGTCCGTAACGATGGAACACACAGCGTGCATAACAACGAGTATACTACCGCGATTCTCGATACGGTCGAGAATGATTTCAAAAAAGCATTCAACCAGCTTGACTCGGTCTGGTAGTACCGGCCTTAATCCATTGACACAAAAAGGCATCCGCTGTGCGGATGCCTTTTTTATTGAATTCACCTCATTATGGAAGCTCTGCTTTGAAGACCATTCACTTCAAGAGTCTCCAGATTCTTGACCTTTTGCAACAGCTTCTTCTGTTTTTTTGTTCCAGCGACCGAGAACAAAGGAGGCCAGTGCTGCCACCAGGCCGAAAGTGAAAACACTGGTCATCAGCGGCATCCCTTTCAATTGCACCATGTCCATGAGAAACACCTTGCCAGCACCGATAACTGTGACCACAATAGCCACGTTGCGCAGCTCTTTGTTGTGCCTCATCAGACTAAGCCACAACAGAACTGCTGCCGTCACATTGATTAAGACGGATTGCGCGCCACCGAAAGCACTGTGTGTTGCAGTATGCATAAAGTCAAGGGCTTGATATAAACCAACCCGCATGGTGAAGAAGCCGCTGAAGAGCGCGGCAATCAGCAGGACGCCTGCGCCACGATCATTTTTATTGAGCCTCTCCATGAGCCCAGTGCCCACCACCGGTGGATGCCGTCGTGCCCAGAAGTAATGAAAGAATGCGATCACCGCCAGGAGACCGGAAGACAACGCGCCCACGACGGATGGCTTGGTTCCGTCGGTGGTCCAGAGAAGAAAGACCAATGCTGAGCAGGCGTAGAATTGCAACAAGTAGGAGGTTAAGCGTAAGCCGAGATTTCTGCGCCGCATAGAAACCCAGGCCAGAACGACAGCAAGCAGGGCAACCATAGCTCCGGCTATCACGGCATGACCGATAGCCATCGGGGCGGCAAACGCCAGGAGCAGCCCTCCTGCCATAGCAAATGATGTCGTACCCAAAGCACCTCCCTCGACACGATGGGCGAGCCACCAGGAAATTGCCAGGTAAGCCAGGGCCGCAAACATTGCCACCCAACCGAAGGTTGCCGAAGTGGTCAGACCCTGACCGATTGCATAACTGGCCGCCAGGTAAATCCAACAGACATTAATAACAGGCAGGACAACATCGAACTTGGATATCTTTTCCTGGACCTTACCCAAAACTCCAAGCAGTGCTATACAGGTAAAGACCAGCCCCAGAAAACCGATGGAAGGCAATAATCCCTGAACCGAGAACTCAAGATTTTCCGGGCTTAACTTACTCAGGTAGATAGAGAGCTTGAGATCCCAGATCTGGATCATAAACAGGGTCAGGACAAGCAGCAGCCAACGTAGCCAGGAGGCTCTCAGCAATCGGGTTGCGTAGGTGGCAAAAACATTTGCCAGGCCCATGATGACGACCAGGTAGGGAAAAACCGGACTCGGATAATCCAGAGCAAAGCTGCCGAAGCTCATCCCGAGCGTGCCAACGAAAACCGGCAGGGCGACATGGTGAGCACGACTGATGATCGTTGCCACCAGTCCAGTTACAGCCATGGCCACATATGCCACTTCAGTTGGCACCGTGGCGAAAACCCGGTGAGCTTCAACCACCACGCTGCACATGATGATGGTTCCCCAGAGGATATAAACCGGTGCCTGGATGCTTCTCTCTTTATATGCGAACCAACCGTACATTAGCAGAGCCAGAGCATAGAGCATACCTATGAAAGAGCCGACCTGAAGGTCAATAGAGCCACTATCTGAAGCGGTTCGTAATGCCAGAGCTACCGCGACAATGAAGCTGGTTGTTGCGACCCGTGACAAGATATAGGACTTGTCAACCCAGGAGAGAATTTCCTCTGAAGTCCCACCCTCAGCAGAGAGCCTGCGCGGAGGCCTCTTCTTAACTGCGGAGTCGGCAATATCTGCAACACCTCGACCCATCTGCAGATCATTGACGGTTTCGGTTAAAGCTGTTAGCTGCCGCTCAAGATCAGCAACCCTTTTTTCCAGATCGGTAGGCGATTCCACCATGAGTACCTCGCACTTTTCAAACCTAATGGGTTTGTTACCCGGCCATCAGTTGAAATTATTCTAATTGCGATTAGACTTAGGCAGTCAATGAAAACTTTACCATATTTTTTGCAGGGTTTAGCCTGGGACCACCTGCAGAAGCAAAGGTAGACACTCGACCGTTTCTGCAAAACCTATAAATAAAACAGTATTTTATTTGCTCTCCCTTGTCAAGGCTACCGCCAAAAACAAACATGAGGGCTCCATAACTAACAATTATTAATGCCATAAGTGGTCATTCTTGGGGAATTTTCAACAAACAATCTGCTGTAGCAGTCCAACAAAAACACTATCAGGACATTTGACAAAAACCGACGCATCATGATAAAAACAAACCTTGTTTTACTTGGTGCACCCATCTCTTTACATCATGGAGGAGAGCCCTGTGAAAATCTATGTCTGGCGGTCGCTATCTCTGGCCATTGGCTTGATGTTCCTTGGCACCACCGCAGTCTTTGCTGCTGAAATCGAAAAGTTCTTCGACCGTTCGGGCAACCTAGTTGTTCAGGAAAAGGTTGCAAAGTACAAACGCCGTACTGACGAAGGCAAAACCTACCCGGTACCGCCGCCACCCTTTTCCGAGGACATATTTCCCTGTTCCGACTGCCACGCAGACATGGAACCGAACCCGGAACGACGTGAATTGGTGGACATGCACGACGACATTGTCCTCGACCATGCCGAGGGACAGCGTTGGTGCCTTGACTGTCACAATCTCGATGACCGAGATAGCTTGCGCCTGGTTTCCGGGGAGGTCATACCATTCACCGAATCGTATCGGCTTTGCGGCCAATGTCACGGCGACAAGTTTCGCGACTGGAAAGTCGGTGTCCACGGTAAGCGAACCGGATACTGGAACGGTGAGAAGCAGTATCTGCTCTGCGCTCATTGCCATAACCCGCACAGTCCGAGGTTTAAACCTATGCAGCCGATGCCGCCGCCAGTGCGCCCCGAGAACCTGGACCGCCAGGGTGCCACGGCATCGCCAGCACACCACTGATATCAAATGACTGAAAACCTCATTTAGAGGAGATAGCACATGTCTAACAATTCAAAATGCGACAAGCATGCCTTCCATAAATCTCGCCGCAAGGTTCTCAAGGGCCTGGCAGCAGGAATTGGAGCATTGGCCCTTCCGGCATCCAATGCATCGGCATCGGTTTGGGAAGCATTTTTTCAGAAAAATTTCCGGGAACTGGACAGGGACGAACTCAAGAAGGTCTTGGCCCGCCTCGAGGGGGAATACAGCAAGGAGTACGGCAAGCAAGTCACTGTTAAGGCGACACCTCCGATTGAGGGTGTCAAATTCGGTTACGGCCTCGACCTTTCCCGTTGCATTGGCTGCCGCCGATGCGTCTATGGATGCGTGGAAGAGAACAATCAGTCTCGCGAACCGCAGATCCAATGGATTCGCGTAATGCAGCTTGAAAAAGAAAAAGGCGTTTCCCTGGCACATTCCGAACACTATTACAACCCGACCGAAGTTCCGGAAAAAGGTAAATTCTACATGCCTGTTCAGTGTCAGCAGTGCGAAAACCCTCCCTGCACAAAAGTTTGTCCGGTTCAGGCAACTTGGCAGGAGAATGACGGTATCGTCGTGGTCGATTACAACTGGTGCATCGGTTGCCGTTACTGCATGGCCGCCTGCCCTTACAGCGCCCGTCATTTCAACTGGGCCAAGGGAACGCTGCCGAAAGAGGAGATGAACCCGGATACTCATTACCTGGGCAATCGCCCGCGGCCAACCGGCGTGGTGGAAAAATGCACCTTCTGCATCCAACGCACGCGCGAACAACCCGGCCGGTACCCGGCCTGTGAGGAAATCTGTCCTGTTGGGGCCCGTAAGTTCGGTAATCTGCTCGACCCGGAAGGTGAAATTCGCTATCTGATTGAGAACAAGCGCGTATTCATCCTCAAGGAAGATCTTAATACGCAGCCAAAATTCTATTATTTCTACGCGACCTAACTTTTGGGAGTAGTCAGATGAAAAATATCTGGAATTTCTACAAAGGGACCTTGGTTCTGACCGTTCGAGGGAGCACTGCCTACTATTGCTGGGTAGGTTTTCTGCTGGCCTTAATGGTTGTCGGCGTTCTCACCTACGTGATGCAACTCAAAGAAGGCCTGATTGTCACTAATATGCGCGATCAGGTTTCCTGGGGCTTCTACATCTCCAACTTCACTTTCCTGGTGGGCGTCGCCGCAGCGGCCGTTCTTCTGGTTATTCCTGCGTACGTATACCACTGGAAGCCGATCAAGGAAATCGCCTTGCTTGGAGAGCTTCTGGCTGTTTCCGCAATCGTTATGTGTCTGCTTTTTGTCACGGCCGATCTGGGTCGCCCGGATCGGTTCTGGCATCTGATTCCTTTCGTCGGCATCCTTAACTTTCCGCGATCACTACTGGCGTGGGATGTTGCGGTCCTCAATACATACCTGGTGCTTAACCTGACCATTGCCGTATACTACCTCTACAACCTTTATTACAAGCGGGTACCAAACACGAAGTTTACCACCCCGTTGTTGCTTTTCTCGATTCCGGCAGCCATTTCAATTCACACAGTGACAGCCTTCCTTTACAACGGCTTGGGTGCCCGGCCTTTCTGGAATGCTTCGATCCTTGCCCCACGTTTTCTCGCTTCAGCCTTCTGTTCCGGGCCGGCGTTCATGATCCTGATCTTCTTCCTGGTCCGCAAGTACACCCGCTTCCAAATCAAGGATGAAGCTATTCAGAAGATTGCTGAGCTGATCGGTTACGCCATGTTCATCAACCTTTTCCTGCTGGGCTCGGAGATTTTTAAAGAGTACTACACCGGTTCCGTTCATCTGGCACCGATGCAGTACCTGCTTCAGGGCCTGCACGGCCACAACGCCCTTGTTCCCTGGATCTGGACGGCGATGATCTTCAACTTTACGGCATTCATGATTTTCCTGATCCCTGACACCCGCCGGAATAATACGACATTGGTGCTTGGCTGCATCCTGATCTTTATCGGTGTTTATATTGAAAAAGGGATGGGCCTGGTTATCCCGGGTTTTGTCCCAGACGTTCTCCATGAAATCTATGAGTATGTCCCCTCGGGCACGGAGATGCTTCTTGCTATAGGGATTTGGGCTACCGGGCTATTCGTCTTCACCATGCTACTGCGCGTAGCCATTCCAATTATGAACGGTGATTTCCACGTCGCCGATGACGGTGTCGGCTTTCATATTGGCGACAACATGTTTTTCCTAAGTAAGGCGGATCGGGAAAAACGGGCCAGGGACGCGGAAGAAAACCTGGCTAAAGAACCACCAGACCAGACTTGACACTCAAAGAGGAGCCATTAGCCAATAACTGTTCATGGATGACGGGGCGGCAACTCTTTAATAATCTTCAGGTAAATATTTTTTCAGAAAGGGAGGGAAACAACAGTGAAAAGTCATGTTTGGCGACCACTCTTCGTGGTTATTGGCATTGTCGCCGCAATCCTGCTGTTCCGGGAGTTTTACGTTCCGGACGATTTCGGTTCGGGCGAATACGGCTTCATGTACAGCTATCACAACAAGGCCAATGAGGAGATCTGGAAGAATCAGCCGCTCAAGTACCGTGACACGGGCAAACAGAAGATGCATGAATACTGCGCGGAATGCCACGACGATGTGGTCGATATCCGCACCGAGGACCTGCATGGCATCATACCTTGTGAAAACTGTCACGGACCGGCTCTCGACCATCCGGAGGAACCGGAACTTCTGGTGATCGACAGCAGCCGTGATCTCTGCCTGCGCTGCCACACGCTGTTGCCTTACACGACCAGTGAGCGTAAACGAATTCCGGGAATCGATCCTAAGGAACACAACATCGATGAAAACTGTGTCGATTGTCACGATCCACACAACCCGAGATTGGAGGATATGTAGTTATGAAGAGGCGTGATTTCATGAAAAACACGATTGTTGCCATTGCTGGCGCCTCGGTTCCTCTCTCGGCTCTTGAGTTCATTGATCCGAAAGAGGTCCTGGCTGCCAACCCCGACATCCACTGGGCGTTTTTGATCAACACCCATACCTGTGTCGGCTGTGGTTTCTGCGTAAAAGCCTGCAAGACGGAAAATGACGTGCCCCTTGAAGCCAACGTCAGCCGCACATGGGTAGAGCGCTACGTCTATACCAAGGACGACCGTCGCTACGTAGACAGCCCGAAAGCGGCTCAAAATGGCTTCACCGAATCGAGGATTGATCTTGGCCCAAAACTTGGTTACAAGGAAATTGACCCGGACAATGTCGGCAAGGCTTTCTTCGTGCCGAAACTCTGCAATCACTGCGCGACACCAGCCTGCACCCAGGTCTGCCCTGTCGGCGCAACCTACAAAACCGACGATGGCGTTATCCTGGTCGACCGTTCCTGGTGCATCGGCTGCGGTTACTGCGTCATGGCCTGCCCCTACGGTGCTCGCTTTTTTCACCCAGTCGAAAATGTAGTCGATAAATGTACCTTCTGTTACCACCGCATCACGAAAGGCCTTGAAACTGCCTGCGTCAACGCCTGCCCCTTTGGCGCCCGCAAGATGTGCAACATCAGGGACATCAATGACCCGGTCACGCAGATCATCCTTAATGATCGCGTCGGCGTCCTGAAAGACGATTTTGGTACCAATCCCCAGGCCTTCTATATCGGCCTCGCCTCGGAGGTGCGTTAATCATGGTTGAACAAGCTATGCACGTTCATGGAGAGCTCTGGACCGTCAAGGAACTCTTTGTTCTCCCCAACGAATATATCTACTGGTCAATCCAGATCGTCATGTATCCTTTCATGACAGGCCTGGTTGCCGGTGCTTTTGTCCTTTCGTCCCTCTACCACGTATTCGGGGTCAAACAGCTCAAGGAGATAGCCAGGTTTTCACTGGTCTTTTCATTCGCCCTGCTACCGGTAGCAATGATGCCGTTGCTGCTGCATTTAGCGCAACCTCTCCGTGGCATTCACGTCATGATGACACCTCATTTCACCTCAGCCATTTCGGCCTTTGGCATCGTCTTCATGACTTATGCCTTCATTGTCGCCTCGGAGATCTGGTTCGAATATCGCAAGTATTTCGTCTTGACGTCTCAGGCTCTTGCTGCCCA
>CAZXBD010000086.1:0-3309 GCA_964638305.1 uncultured Geobacteraceae bacterium
TTTGAGGAGCCATTCAATGGAAAACCTGGTGGAAATCGCCATACAGAACGTCAATATGGCAGCTATCTTGCCGTCACTGATCCTGGTTTGCTTCGGCATGGGGCTACTGCTGATTAACGTCTTCCTGCCTCGTGGCACCACACGGCATGCAGTCTGGATCAGCGTCATCGGCCTTATCGTAACGGGATTATTTGTCTGTAACGGTTGGGGGAATCCACAATACGGATTCAATGATGCTGTCGCGCTGGATAACTATTCAGCGTTCTTCAGCATTATCTTCCTGTTTGCTGCCGGGTTGACAATCCTGATGTCGGACGAATACCTGACTCGAGAGGGTTATCCTGTCAGTGAATATTACCCGCTGATTTTGTTCACCACTGCTTGTGCTATGTGGATGGCCTCAGGCACTGAGATGATGACTATCTTCCTTGGTCTTGAGGGGATGTCGATCGGCCTCTACATTCTTGCCGGATTTATGCGCAGAGACGTCCGTTCCAATGAGGCTGGTCTCAAGTATTTCCTGCTTGGTTCCTTTTCCTCTGGGTTTTTGCTCTACGGAATGGCCTTGATTTATGGCGTCACTGGTTCTACCAAGTTGACTGAGATTGGTATCTTTCTGAACGCTCACGGTTCTCTACTCGATAACCCGATGACCCTTGCAGGTCTGATTCTACTTGCTACCGGTTTCCTTTTCAAGATTGCTGCCGCGCCTTTCCATATGTGGACGCCTGATGTTTATGAAGGTGCTCCGACTCCAATTACGGCTTTTATGAGTGCTGGCCCGAAAGCTGCCGCTTTTGCTGCCTTCCTGCGCATCATGGAATACTGCTTTTTCAGCCTCAAGCCGGAATGGACTGCGATGCTCTGGGTCCTGGCTGTTCTGACCATGATCATTGGTAATGTGATTGCAATCCGCCAGACCAATATCAAGCGTATGCTGGCCTATTCCTCGATTGCTCATGCCGGTTATGCTCTGGTCGGTATGGTGGCTGCGAATGCGATTGGCTACTCTGGCCTCCTCTTTTACATGCTTGCTTATACCTTCATGAACATTGGTGCTTTCGCAGTTCTGGTGCTGGCTGGCAAAAAGGGTGAGGAAAACTTGACCCTGGAAGGCTTCTCAGGCTTTGGTCTCAAACGACCCTACCTGGGCGTAGCAATGACAATCTTCCTCTTCTCTCTGATGGGACTGCCACCAACAGCCGGTTTCACAGGCAAATTCTTCATCTTTGCAGGTGCTATCGACGCTGGTTACATCTGGCTGGCAATCATTGGTGTGTTGAACTCGGCTGTGTCGCTTTACTACTATCTCCGGGTTATGGTCTACATGTACTTCCGTGACCCTGAAGAAGACTACGCTTGGGTTTCCCTGCCTGCTACGGTGGTGATTTCCATCGTGATTTCCATCATCGGCGTTTTCTACCTGGGCATTATCCCCGGTGATGTTATGGAGTTCGCAAAATTGGCCATATTCTAGAATATGCTTACATGTTACAGAAAAAGCCCCGGCCTGATAGCCGGGGCTTTTTTTATGCAAATTATGTATATTGTTGTCAAATTTTTACGAACCAATAACAAAATATAAGAGATGAGTTTTGTTTGTAATGAATAAGACCTTAAAAATAATGGTTCTATAACCCATAAAGAAGGTTTTAACGCGGAGGCGCAGAGTGCGCAGGGAAAAGGCCGGAGTTTTTTCCTGATGAGAGCTTCATGCTCCGTGTCTCCGCGTCTCTGCGTTGATATGTTCTTATAAGATTTAGACTTTGTATTGGTTATGGCATCTAACTTTTATGATTAGTTGATCTAAAAAACTTACGAATATCGCAAATCAGGAGCACACTCCCATGAAAGTTATCTCTTTTAACGTCAACAGTGTTCGCAGCCGTTTGCATCAGCTTGAAGCTGTCATAGCAAAACACCAACCGGAAATAATCGCACTGCAGGAAACCAAGGTGCAGGATGTAGATTATCCGGAGACAGCTATTCTGGAGCTTGGGTATCACTCTGTCTGGTTTGGTCAGAAAACCCATTATGGCGTTGCTCTGCTGAGTCGTAGTGAACCACTTGATATTCAATATGGCTTTACAACAGATGATGACGACGCTCAACGACGGCTTATTGCCGCGAGCTATTCTTTGCATAATGGACAAAAACTACGAGTGATCAATGGTTATTTCCCACAAGGGGAGAGCCGCGATCATCCGGTCAAGTTTCCAAACAAGGCTCGTTTCTATGAAGACTTGTCCTCTCACTTGACGAACCTGGAAAACCCTGGGGAATGGTTACTGGTCGTCGGCGATGTCAATGTTGCTTCCGATGATAATGACATCGGTATCGGTGCAGACAATGCCAAGCGTTGGCTGCGCACAGGTAAGTGCAGTTTCCTGCCTGAAGAGCGTGAATGGCTGGGCCGTATTCTTGGTTGGGGGCTGGTGGACACTTTTCGTCAGCTGCAGCCGGAGGCAGATGATCAGTTCAGCTGGTTTGATTATCGCAGTCGTGGATTTGAGGCAACGCCGCCACGTGGTCTGCGCATCGACCTGATTCTGGCCAGTACTCCTCTGGTCAACGTATGTAGCGGTGCCGGGATTGATTATGATATACGGGCCATGGAGAAGCCTTCAGACCATGCACCTGTCTGGGCTGAGTTTGATCTGTAGAAACTAATTATGATGGATAGTTTAAGTGCAAACAAATAAAGTCTCGTCAAAAGGATGGCCAGATTCCTGGCAAATCCCCACTTTGGCTCGCATGTGGGGTTTGTTTTATTTGAATGTTGGAAATTGAGTCTCTTTGAATTCTTTTTTATAACCTGAGAGCAACTGATTGTTAACCTGTTGTGTTTTTACATACGATTTTGACCCTGACTATGACTGTGTTTTTGACTGTCCTTCCCATGGCAAGCCCGCCGAACAAAGGCAGTTAATCCGGAAAAACGACGAAAAACTGTTTGAGCGCAGCGAGTTTTTTTCGTCGCCGGATTGACTGACTGCAGAGAGGGAACGCATGAACGCGCAAGCGTTTATGGGCGGGCTTGTCGGGCGGCCTTCTTTTGCCTACTTTTCTTGGCCGCCAAGAAAAGTAGGGCGTCTGCCGGGCGCAACCGGCATGAGTTTGTTGGTTTTAAGTTTTTCTCTTCGCCTCACATTCTTCCTGTTCTCGTAGACCTATCCGGTTAAAGGCTCAAAATCTAAAGACAAAGGGGTTGCGACCCCTTGCGACGCCTTACTCTTTTTGCACGCCCGAAAAAGAGTAAGCAGAAAAATGCGCCCCAATGCCTTGCCCGCTCCGCTGGTACCCGATGAC
>CAZXBD010000087.1:0-20348 GCA_964638305.1 uncultured Geobacteraceae bacterium
CATCAGGTACAGGCTGTACTTCTCTATCCCGAGCTCTGCGATAAACTGCTCCATAACCTTGGCCAGGTTGTCGAAAGTGTAGTCGAAAGATTCCATCGCCGGCTGCGCGCTGTTGCCGAAACCCGGATAATCCGGAGCTACCACGTGATACTTGTCTGATAACGCCGGGATCAGGTTGCGGAACATATGCGACGAGGTCGGGAAACCGTGTAGCAACACGATGGTCGGTGCATCCGCTGGTCCGGCTTCGCGGTAGAAGATCTCAACACCATCGATGTTGATGGTCTTGTGAAGGGTTTGTGTGGTTGTGACCGTTAACTTCTCTTCTGCTGCTGAGACAGATTGGGGCCATACCGCTGGCAATAGAATGACAAACAGGCTGAGGCTCAACGCCGTAGCCACTAAGAGACGGGTATTTATGTTGAAAGTATTTTTACTCATCGCGCTATATCCTTTGAGTGGGAGCCCATAGCATCCTTACGGATGTCAGAGGCAAATAAGTTATTATGCAGACTGCCGTGTCTGTTGGTCGACCAATGGCGGCACTATCGGAAAATCTATGCTTGTATCAGCCACATGGTTGAAGTAGTTGGTAAACAGATTCAGCGCTACATTGGCGATGATCTCTGTAATTTCACCTTCACTAAATCCGGCTCTCCGAACCTGCGCCAGGTCTTTATCGCCCACACGGCCACGCTCGGTGACCAGTTCACGTGCAAAACGCAGGGCTGTACCCGTTTTCCCTTCGGATGATTCACCCTGACGGCTATCCAATATCTCCTCCTGACTCAGGCCAAGGATCCGACCCACGGCACTGTGTGCTGAGAGGCAATATGCGCAACCGTTGGTTTCGGCAACAACCAGGGCAATTTGTTCCCGCAATTTGGCTGGCAGGCTGCCACCGCCAAGAGCGCCGCTGAAGTTCAGATACCCTTCCAGAACCGCCGGTGATTGGGCCATGGTGCGCATCAAATTCGGTGTCATGCCGAGTTTTTTCTGTACACCATCGAGAAGGTCCTTGCTTTTGCCTGTTGCTTCTGCGGGGTTAATGGCTTTGATTCGTTCCATTGATTTCATCCTTTATCGAATTGATTTGAGTTTATTGTTTCTGCTTATGTTTAGAATCATTTCAACAATGATGCCAACCTGAGAACAAGCTATAAGGTACTGGTTTAACTATGTTATTAAGTAATTATGGTGCATAGGCAAAGAAACCATATTTGGTTGGATAACGACATATGGTTGCATAGCAACGAAATGTTGTTATTCTTGACCTATGATCAATTCATCAGGCCAACAAAACGGGATCGATGCCTACAAGTCTCTCTTGCTCGACATGCCCTTGGAACGTTCCCTGACCGGAGTTCTACACCTCATCACCGAGCGCCTGGCAGCCCGCCCCGGGGCCGCCCTGGCCAGAATCTGGTTGCTAAATCCGGCAGATATCTGTTCCGTATGCCCATTACGAGAGGAATGCCCCGGAGAGGACAACTGCCTGCAACTGGTCGCCAGCGCCGGCAGCCCCATCAATTCACCCGGAGAAGACTGGTCTCGCCTGAACGGGGAATTCAGCCGTTTCCCGGTGGGGGTCCGCAAGGTTGGCAAGATCGCGGCCACGGGCGAACCGATCGAAGTGCTCGATATCGAAGCAGATGACACCTGGGTTGCCCGCCCCGAATGGGCCAAGCGCGAGGAGATCAAAGTCTTTCTTGGTCAGCCGTTAATTTGTCGTGGAGAAAAACTGGGGGTGCTGGCGTTTTTTACCCGTCAACGGGCGACTAAGGAAGAAGTGCAGTGGCTGCGCATGGTAGCCAACCATGCAGCAATAAGCATCGTCAATGCCCGCGCCTTCGAAGAAATCGCTCGCCTGCACCTGCAACTTGAGCTGGAAAGCGACTTTCTGCGTCAGGAAATCGTCGAAACAGGGGCTATGGGGGAATTCGTCGGCAAGAGTGCGGCCCTGCAAAACGTCGTCAGACAGATTGACCTTGTGGCGCCAACCGACGCCAACGTCCTGATTCTCGGCGAGTCCGGAACCGGCAAGGAGCTGGTTGCACGTGAAATCCACAAGCGCTGCGAACGCCGGGAACGGCCAATGATTAAAGTTAATTGCGCCTCGATCCCGAGAGATCTATTTGAGAGCGAATTTTTCGGTCATGCAAAGGGCGCCTTCACCGGAGCCCTGAAAGACCGTGGCGGGCGCTTCGAAGCGGCCGACGGCGGAACGCTGTTTTTAGACGAGGTCGGAGAAATCCCCCTGGAGCTACAGGGCAAACTTCTGCGGGCCCTGCAGGAAGGACAATACGAACGGGTCGGGGAGGATCGAACCCGGCAGGTAAACGTCAGGGTTATAGCCGCCACCAACCGTGATCTTAAAGAGGAAGCCGCTGCCGGCAGGTTCCGTATCGACCTTTATTACCGTCTCAACGTCTTTCCGATTGAGGTTGTTCCCCTCAGACAACGCAAAGAGGACATTCTGCCTCTGGCTACCCTGTTTCTCCAGCGGGCGGCACGTAGGTTCGGTCGACCGATAGAAGGGTTAACTCAGGCCGACCTCATGCAGTTGCAAAATTATGATTGGCCTGGCAACGTACGGGAGTTACAGAATGTCATCGAACGGGCGGTTATCGTAAGTAAAGGCAACCGACTGCGCCTCGACCTTGAATCGCTTCACGGAGAAAGCATATCAGCGCAACCGACCGCAACCGAAGGAGAACAGGGGCACATCCTCACCGAAACGGCAGTGCGCGAACTGGAGAGGAAAAACATCGAGGCCGCCCTGGAAAAGAGCTCTGGAAGAATCTACGGTCGACAAGGCGCAGCCAAACTGCTTGGGCTACCACCGACAACGTTGACAGCCAGAATTAAAAAGATGGGGATCAGAAAAGACCGAAACTGAAAGCTATTCTCTGCTTGGAACAAACCCAAATTCTAACGCAGTGACTGAGTTTCTTGTCCTGAGCGTTATGCTTTTGTGGACAACTTACCCCAAAGAATTCGGGAGCAGGGGTCGCTGGTTCGAATCCAGTCGTCCCGACCAGTATTTACAAGGAGCGACCTTCCCGGGGTCGCTCTTTCTTTTTGTCCTCCGGGGCTGATCCGGTCCGAATGATCTTCAAAGTGACAATTTGAGTGTTTCAGGAATGTAGCATTGGTGTGTTCCGGGGCGGGGTTTTGTCTCCGGGGCATCTCTGGGCCAATGTACGCCCTATGTGAAAGACAAAAACGGCCCAACCATTTCTGATGGACCGTTTTTTGTGGCCTCTTCAAGAGAGCTAACTGCTAAAAACAACTGATCCTCGCAGCTGGCACTCAATAATTATTTATATGCACCACTCGAGTAATGGAGCTCATAGCTGTGGCTGTAGATTTCTATTATATTACCGAACGGGTCTTCCATATAAATCATACGATAAGGCTTTTCTCCCGGATAATAATAGCGAGGTGCTTTCATGCGCCGCTTCCCGCCTGCCGCGACAATCTTTTCTGCCAACTCTTCGACATTGGGGTCTTGCACACAAAAGTGGAAAATTCCAGTTTTCCAGTATTCGAAATTGTCTTCAGGATTCGTTTGGTTCTTAAATTCAAACAGCTCGACACCAATGCGATCTCCTGTTGACAGATGGGCAATACGAAAACGCTCCCATCCAGCCCCAAAAACATCGGTGCACATTTCGCCAATAGCACTATCGTCTTCAACAACATCGGTCGGTTCCATAATCAGATACCAACCCAACACCTCGGTATAAAACTTTACCGCAGCCTCTAAATCTGGTACCGAAATGCCAATATGAGAAAAAGTACGTGGATATGGACTAGACATGATCGACTCCTCAAGTTATGTGGTTTGTCCTTTTATGACTAGACAACAATTACACAGACCCATTCTAACACGAACGATAACCTTGTTGATTTACGTGACAATCACAATCCCCACCCCTCTCCGGTCCACCAGTTTTGCTCCGGGGAACTCTCCGGTACATTTATCACTCAAACGTCATTGCCCCCCTTACCCGCGTGGGCTCTCAATGACAAATAGTGCCGTACATAATATATGTTAGAGTTGAAATGTCGTATTAGACGTGGGAAAGAGCCAAGGCTTTCCCCATCTTCTAAGGAGACTTCAATGGACAATATCAGTTTCAAGGCCATGGTCGTAACGGAAGTCACAGACAAACAATTTGTTCGTGAGATTAAACAAAAGCATATTGATGATTTACCTGCTGGAGAGGTACTCATCAACGTTCAATACTCATCCTTAAACTATAAAGATGCCCTCTCTGCCTCAGGCAACAAGGGCGTTACGAAAAAATACCCCCATACACCAGGCATTGATGCCGCCGGTGTCGTCGCAGAAAGCAGCAGCCCTGAATTTAAGCCAGGAGAGCAGGTTTTGGTTACTGGTTATGACTTGGGAATGAACACATCCGGGGGATATGCGGAATATATTCGCGTTCCGGCGCATTGGGTTGTTAAATTGCCTGAGAACCTGACTTTACGTGAAAGTATGATCTACGGAACCGCCGGATTTACCGCCGCCCTTTCCTGTTACAAATTTGTAAATAGCGGGTTACCCCGGACAAAGGACCCGTCCTTGTTACAGGAGCTACGGGAGGCGTGGGAAGTATAGCCCTATCGATCTTGGTGAAAAGTGGTTACGATGTCGTTGCTGTCAACGGCATCGTCGATGAAGCGGATTATCTCGTTGAGCTTGGCGCCAAAGAAGTCATTAGCATTGAAGAGGCCGATGATCAGAGTGGTCGACCACTTCTGAGACCACGCTGGGCCGGGGCCATAGATACAGTTGCCGGCAACATCCTCTCAACGGCGATCAAAACGACTCAGTACGGTGGTTCAGTAACCTGCTGCGGCAATGTCGGGGCGACCGAGCTCCACTCCTCGATTTTCCCTTTCATCATAAATGGTATCACTCTCCTTGGCATCGACTCGGTGAACTGCCCGGTCGATATGCGTATGAAGGTCTGGAGCAAGGTCGCTTCTGATTGGAAGCTTGACCGTCTTGAAAAGATCACTACCGAACTACCCTCCCTGGATGCACTCGAAGAACGTATCGGGCTTATCCTAGAAGGGAAAAGCAGGGGCAGAGCAATTGTCAAGGTTTCAGGTTAAAAACGCGATTGCCCTGTGCACAGCAAAGACTTAGGGAGCAGGGGGTCGCTGGTTTGAATCCAGTTATCCCGACCAGTATTTATCCGGAGCGTCCTTCCCGGGGTCGCTCTTGCTTTTTGTTCTCCGGTCCATGTCCGGCCACACGTCAAGTTTCTTTGTCCAATAAGACACTCAAAGACGCCCACCCTTCCCGCTCCGGTCCACATTTCGCTCCGGGGCATCCCCGGACCACTCCCCCCTTCATTGAGACTTTCAAGGCTCCGGGAGGAAGTAGGCAATGACAATATTGACTATGGGGAGAAAAGCTATTCCCGAGAAGACCGTAACAAGCCCATAGATGTCAGCGACCCAGCCAAGCAACGGTGCAGCTATCCCCCCGGCTGCCACAGCAATACCCAATGTAATCCCGGAAGCGAAACCAATATGATTTGGCAAATACTTCTGCCCAAGAACAACGGCAGGAGCATAAGTCGCCATCATTGCAAACCCTGTTGGCATCAGAACCAGGAGAGCAATAGCTGGATTCCCGACCCAAATTAGTAAGGGGGCGAGTGGCACCAACATGGCGAATCCTGAGAGCAAGACGCGAGTGTTGCCAATACGGTCTGCCAAGCGCCCACCTATTAAATTACCCAGAACTCCAGCTATCGTCATTACTGAAAGAGCAATTCCTCCAGCTATCTTTGACTGCTCCAGCACATTGACCCAATACAAAGGGATGAACGTCAACAAACCAAAAAACATCACCGAACGCACGGTTACACATAGCGACAATAAGGCGAAGGGCCTCCACGCATCTTCTTTCTCTGCCTGCTCTTTCTTTGCAGCCAACCCGGTAGCGGAATGAATGTTGGGCAGAAATTTTATGATGAGGATTGCCACGAGGCTGACAGGAACGAGGAGAAAGAGGCTGCCTCGCAAATCAAACCAAAGAAGCGCTGAAGTTATATAGAGAGGCCCTATGGCAAAACCGAGAGTGCCGCCTATACCAAAAATGCTCATAGCGGCGGCTTTTTGTTCGCCACCCGACAAGTTTACTCGGCGGGCAGCTTCCGGATGGTAGGCCGCAATACCAACACCACTTATACCCGCCAGGAGAAGTATCAAATAGTAATTTTCTACCAGACCGATCAAGGCAATACCTGAACCCGCCAGCAGTAACGACAACGGCATCAACCATGCTTTCGAGGAGCGATCTGCGGCGTGTCCGAAAATTGGTTGAATAATCGTAGAGGTGATGTTTGCTGCGAAGATAATGCCGGCAGCAGCAGCGTAAGTAAATCCATGACTGGCCACCAGGAAAGGAAGCATCGCTGGAAGGGCTCCCTGGTTAAGGTCCGTGACCAGGTGTCCTGTTGACAGGAGATAAATGGAACGCTTGTTCATGATTTGGCCCTGGTGGTGTTTCTTCATTTTTGTCATTGCCCGACAGACTGCTAGATTGACTATATCTCACTTGGTCGCTATCATTCTTGCGCTATGAAGACAAAGAATAACGCAAAACGGACAAAAACGGCCAACAGCCAGCGCATTGAGGAGCTACATACAACAGCTCGCTCAATTGTTGCCTGGTCTGAGGACTATCCCGACGGGCATGTCATCGTTATGCATCAGCACGAGCGAACACAGCTGCTTTATGCTTCAGTGGGCGTCATGACCGTTGACACACCACAGGGCATTTGGGTCGTGCCACCTTTACGTGCGGTATGGATCCCCGCCTTTACAGATCACCAGATAACTTGCTCGGGCAAGGTATTGATGCGCACCCTCTACATCAAGCCAGAGACTTTGACCCAGCCAGCTCATAGCTGCTGTGTTGTTTCGGTTTCCCCTCTGTTGCGAGAGCTCATTCTGTACGCTGTTGAGATGCCACGTTTGTACGACACTGACGGGCCCGAGGGGCGAATTGAACAGGTCATTATTGATGGCATTCAGGACCTTGAAGCTGCCCCTCTTAAACTCCCGGTCCCTGAGAACGAAAGGTTAAACAGGATACAATCCGCCCTGCGAAAGGATCCATCAGATCAGAGAACACTTACGGAGTGGGCGAACTTGGTGGGGATGACAAGTCGGACCTTAGCCCGCCATATTCAAGCAGAGACAAACCTGACATTTGGACAATGGAGGCAGCAGATCAGACTGCTTGAGGCATTGAGAAGGCTCGGAAGAAAAGAAGCTGTCACAAGAGTAGCTGTTGATCTTGGTTATGATAGCCCAAGTGCATTTATTGCTATGTTCAAAAAAGCTTTAGGAAACACACCTGGAAAATATTTCAAAGCTGAGAACTAGGTAAAGTTGAAGTCTAATTGATTTCACCAGAACGCTCCAGCCCCCATGATCAGGAGAGCTACTTCTAAGGATTCTTGAACCAGTGTGAGCCAGGAAGGCACTAACTTTTCCCCCAAAGGATTCGGGAGCAGGGGGTCGCTGGTTTGAATCCAGTCATCCCGACCAGTATTTACAAGGAGCGACCTTCCCGGGGTCGCTCTTTTTTTTGTCCTCCGGGCACTATTCGAGATTGGTTGGGCATAGAGGTGAAGAGCTGTTAAAGTGAAGAGACCAACGAAATTACTAGAGCTTTCCCTATTTAGCGCCAAAAACGCGGACAAAGCATGTGAAAGAAGAGTAAAACAGCGATGACAGAGATCACCATTCAAAAGCCTGATGACTGGCACCTACACTTTCGGGATGGCGACATGCTGGCGGAAACGGTTCCTGCTACGGCTCGTTGCTTTCAACGCGCAATTGTGATGCCCAATCTGGTGCCACCAGTGGCAAATACTGAGAGGGCTTTAGCCTACCGTGAACGGATTAAAAAAGTTCTTCCTGCAGGCAGCACTTTTGAACCTTTCATGACTCTGTATTTGACAAATGACACCTGCTCGGATGATATCCGTCAAGCCAAAGCAGCAGGGGTTTTTGCCGCCAAACTTTACCCGGCGGGTGGTACGACAAACTCCGATGCCGCTCCCAGTGACTTGGCAACCATGGCTCCGGTGTTTGAAGTGATGCAGGATATTGGTATGCCCCTGCTGGTACACGGCGAGGTCACCGACTCGCGAATTGATATATTTGATCGAGAGAAAGTATTTATAGATCGTCATTTACAAAAAATCGTGCAGGACTATCCCGATTTGAAAGTAGTGTTGGAGCACATCACTACTGCGGATGCCGTTCGTTTTGTAGACGAAGCGTCAGAAAATGTTGCCGCAACCATCACGCCACAGCATTTACTACTCAATCGCAACGACCTGCTGGTCGGAGGGATTCGTCCCCATAACTTTTGCTTGCCGGTATTGAAACGCAACACCCACCAGGAAGCTCTGCGCACTGCCGTGGCTTCTGGATCTAATAAATATTTCCTCGGCACTGATTCTGCCCCCCATGAGAAACACCGTAAAGAAAGTGCTTGCGGTTGCGCAGGCTGCTACTCGGCCTGGAGTGCCCTCGAACTTTATACCCAGGTGTTCGAAGAGTTGAATGTGCTTGATAAGTTAGATGACTTTGCCTCACTTCATGGTGCAGAGTTCTATGGTCTTCCTCGTAATCAGGAAACCGTGAACCTAATCAAAGAGACCTGGACTGTGCCGGAAGAGATTATTTTACCGAACGGGAAACCGATTGTGCCTTTTTGGGGAGGGCTGGAAGTTCACTGGAAAGTTAAAACCAACTCTTAGGGTACAGACACTATTTCTACCCCGGAGAATTCGGGAGCAGGGAGGCGCTGGTTCGAATCCAGCCATCCCGACCAGTATTTATCTAGAGCGACCTTCTAAGGGGTCGCTCTTTCTTTTTGTTCTCCGGTCCATGTCTGGTCCAAAGATATTCTCTATTTGACAATTTGAAGGCTTACGGAATGGGTGTTTGCATGCTCCGGGGCGGGGTTTTGACTCCGGGGCAGGGCCGGTACATTTCTCTAGGGGAATAATTGCCCAAGGCCCATGAGGACACCAATGACTTGAATTGCCTTTTATATTCTGCCCTCAAACACTACGACTCGCAGTCGTTATTTAGAAAGGCTGTTCCATAGGTTGACCATGAAATCCTGAACGTTGGTCAGGATCCCTACCGCCTGAGCCGAGCCGCGATTGGCCAGTTTGTCAGTGCTGAACTCCGACATGTCGACAACATAAAAATAGACTGGACGGATTTCGCCGTCATCCATAACCCGATAACTTGGGACCATGTTGCCGAAAGCGATGGAATGTAATTGGGTTGCCAGGGCGATAACCGTTGTTGCCTTGCGTGCATGCACGCGCATTGCATCCTGGGCTCGATAAACATCAGAGATGACTTCCGGAAGTGGACCGTCATCACGGATGGAGCCCGCTAAAACATATGGGATGTCATTCTCTTCGCAGGCATAGATGATCCCGTCAGTGATTCCAAGAGCCTGAATCGACTGCTTGATAGAGCCTATTCTCCGCACCTCGTTCAGGACATCAAGATGGTTGTAATGACCCATAGGTTTTAATTCTTGAGAATAGATATCCTGCCCCAACCCGGTCCCCAGGTGGGCGGCCTCCAGGTCGTGGGTTGCCAGAGCGTTGCCCGCCAGTAGACCATGGCAATAGCCGTTTTCGATCAACTGCTGCATAGCCTTGCGACTGTCATGGTCAAAAGCGACGGCAGGTCCTAGAACCCAGACGATATGACCATGATCGCGATCATGACGAAGGATATTGTACAAATCATCATAGGATCGGGAAAAAGGAGATTCCCTGGTTCCTCGGGTGCGGAAGGAGAATTTATCTGTCTGATCCTTTGCCGGCGGCTGAAAACCGGTGACATGAACAAAGATCCCTTCTTCGCCATTTTCGGTCCGGCCAGTAGCTACAAGATCTCCTTCCTTCAGACACCGAGCCTCGACCACCTCAAGGGTTTCGTCGCGTAGCACCAAGACCCCGTCCATCCGGCTTTCGGCAGCCAGAGCCCATTTACCATTGCCAAGATGAACATACTCTGGGTGGTTGGATGTGCCGTGATAATTTGGTGGGGCTACGCCGTCCCTGGGTGCTGGGGCGAACCCAGCCCGGGGTGCGTTGGCCAGCTCAGGAATGCTAAAATCGGGAGCTGTGTAGCTCGGAATAATTGTATTCATGAGACCCCTTCCTTAAGCACTGTTTGGTGAATTGCACGATCTAGTTGATCCAGAGGGAAAATAGGCCTCGGTACGTTTCTATAAGGCAGCCGATCGTAGCGCGGCGTGCAAAGGGCACCGCTGTCACAAACAATTACATGTCCAGCAATCGGCTCAAACGCAGCGCGGAAGTGTTGCATCGATTTTAGTGCCACGACATGCTTACCCTGAGGATCGATACCAAAGGCTTTGAATTGCTGCAAATCAAGTATTTGGCGAGCGATGGTGACCACCAATATCTCAATGCCGCCGACACGTAGAACCGCACTTGGCCCAAAACTGCCGTGGAGTCCATGGATCATTGGGCCATCCCCAACAAAAAGACCGTCACTGATCGACACGAGTTCGCCCTCAAGGGTGAGTGGCCCCCCTCCGTAGAGCGGATCTGTCTTCCCTCCCAGCGTAATTTGAATCTGCTCGCCGACAACCAAGGAGCGCAATTCTATCACGGCCTCGCTATCCACCATGGGGCCAAAACAGGCATTCGTCACCCCTGCTTCGAGCATTGCAGACAGCAGTGCCGTTGAATCACCATAGCCACCTGCGCCAGGGTTGTCGGCATAGTCGGCAATGATCAGCGGACCTTTGTCAGGCCTGTATGTCACTGCAATCGCCGCCGCCTCTGCAACAGTGAGATAGTCGTTCAGCACCTCAAAGCGTCTGTTCCAAATATCATCGGCGATCGTTTCGGCGAGAGCACTATGTGCTGCAAAATCCCCCTGCCCAGTCACCAACACCGTTGGCCCGACCTCCACAACATCCGCACTGGCGAAACCGGCATTGATGCTCACGGCAAAGACATCCGCCTGCTCCTCATACGTTCGCGCAGTTGCAATACGCTTGATCATTGGACCAATGTCTGTGCGACCACCATTGACTTCTTCAAGCATGGGCCGACTCACGCGGATCGTGCGTGGCTTGATCTCACCAGTCATCGTCCGGTGCAGAATTTCGCCGGCATGGCGACCGGTGCCGCGCATATCAATATGCGGATAGGTTTTGAACGAAACAATGATGTCCGCCAGAGTACACATCTGTTTGCTGACATTTGCATGTGGATCAAGCGTGATGGCAATCGGCATCTCTGCGCCCACCACGCTGCGGATGCGACGAAGCAATTCACCTTCGCCATCTTCACAGAAATCGAGGCCCATCGCGCCATGCAAGCCGAGGAGAAGCCCGTCGAACTGGTGCTGCTTGATTGTGGAGATTATCGGCTCACAGAGCCAGTCAAACGCCTTGCGCCGTATTTTACCACTAGGCCCGGCAGCCGCACTGAGGACATGCCGGACTTGCCAGTCATGCGCACGACCGGTATCAAGGAAACCGGCAAGCTCTGTATTCTCATCTCCGCGCTCGGCGATTGCTGCTTCGCCCATCAAGGCGTAACGGGCCATGAAGGCCTGTTTACCAGTTTTGTGCAGGCTGAAAGAGTTGGTTTCATGTGAAAGTTCTGCAGTAAGAACATTAAAGCTCATGAGTCGATCCCGTGTAGAGAGGGGAAGAGGAGTTATCTTTTTTGTTACAGTAACATGTCTTCTACTTTTCTATTTCTTTATCAAAAACAGTCTTACACTACACGCTCCCGCAAAAGCTATTCCTTTGGAGGCATGAGTTAGCCAAGGGATCGAAACAATTCTGCCCCAGAGTTCTTTTCGAACAGTCGTTGATACTTTGTGCTATACTTGAAGACTGATTCATCCTAATGGGGAATACTCCTCACGGGAATACAACTTAGTAGAGACAACTCGTTGACCTTCGGCCAATTCTGGCTGGCACGATCCCGTCGCTTCCGCTGAGCTTTAACTCAAAGGAACGACAATGCTCGTAATCCCACCTGCCCCATCTTTACTCTCTCCTGTAACCAACCTTAAACCCATTGCCAAGAACGACAGTGCGCTGTCTATATCATCTCGACTCGAAAGAGACAAGAGCCGGCTCGCCACCGCGATCGTTTATTGTGAAGCAAACTTTGGCGCGATTGACGGCAAAACCGCCAATGGACTTATCCGACGCTCAGAGAAATACAAAATCCTCTCTGTGATCGACAGTGAACAAGCCGGATTCGACACCGGCATGGTGCTCGACAACAAACCCAACGATATTCCCATCTGTCGCAACCTCGCTGACTCGCTAACACAAGCCGGTACAGTGCCCGATTCCTTCATTTTTGGGATGGCGCCATCCAGTGGCATGCTGTCGAAGCACGAGCGCGGTCTCATACTTGAGGCCATGAGTCATGGGATGAACATTGTCAACGGCCTGCATGAATTTCTAAACGATGACCCGGTCTTTGCAGCAGCATGTACAGTGAACAAGGTGACGATCAATGACGTACGGAAACCGCGAGAAAAAAAGGATCTGCGTCTGTTCAGTGGTCGTATCGCCGATGTCACCTGCCCGCGTATCGCGGTACTCGGCACGGACTGTGCCATTGGCAAACGCACAACGGCCAATATATTGACCAAGGCTCTCAATGATTGCGGCATCAAAGCAGTCATGATCGGCACCGGACAGACAGGGTTGATTCAGGGTGCTCGCTACGGCGTCGCGCTCGACGCCATTCCGTCACAATTCTGCGCCGGTGAGTTGGAAGCAACGATCGTCGAAGCGTTTGAGAATGAGAGCCCCGACGTGATTATTATCGAAGGGCAAGGCTCACTGAGTCACCCTGCCTTTTCGTCTTCATCTTTCATCCTTCGTGGCAGTTGCCCCAACGGTGTGGTGCTACAGCATGCACCGCGGCGCAGCATACGGTGTGACTTCGATCAGATGGCGATGCCGGAGCCAGCGGCGGAGATCAATCTCATCCAGACCTTTTCAGACACGAAAGTCATCGGCCTGACGATTAACCATGAAGACATGAATGACAATGAGGTAAGCACGGCGATTACGCAGTATGAGTACGATCTCGGCATCCCGACGACCGATGCCCTGACTCGCCCCCCCAAACACTTGGTGGACATGGTTCTCAATGCCTTCCCGGAACTCGAGGGGAAGCTTCTGGCCAGCGCATGATGCCAGCACCACGGTTGGAGATCGATCTGGAAAAAATCCATCATAACGCCTGCACACTGGTTAAACGACTGGCCCATCGGGGTATCTCGGTGACAGGTGTGACCAAGGCGGCGTTAGGCTCGGCCGAGATTGCAAACTCGTTGCTACGGGCTGAGATCAGTGTTATCGGCGACTCGCGCATCGAGAACATCGAAGCCATGCGTCTTGCCAAGGTGCCTGCAGAGATGACGCTGATTCGCTCTCCGATGCTCAGCCAGGTGGGACGAGTCGCCAGGCACGCTGATGTGAGCTTTAACAGTGAAATCGAGGTCATCAGACGGCTTTCACGAGAAGCGCAAAAGATACATCGTACGCATGGGATCGTTCTCATGGTTGAACTCGGAGACCTCCGCGAGGGCATCATGCCCGATGACCTGTTAGAAACCGTACGTGAGACGCTGCGTTTACCTAACATTCAACTTAAAGGGATCGGCACCAATCTCGCCTGCCGATGCGGGGTCTCTCCAGACGCCAGCAACATGGCCGAGCTCTCCGCTCTCGCGGATCTCATTGAGGCAACATTCGATCTGAAGTTGGAGATAATCTCGGGCGGAAACTCGGCTAATCTGGAATGGGCCTTAAGTGGTGCAGAGACAGGAAGGATTAACAATCTCCGTCTGGGTGAGGCGATCCTGCTCGGTTGCGAAACACTCAATCGCCAACCAATCAACGGCCTCTTCACCGATGCCCTCACGCTCGTCGCCGAAGTGATCGAATCGAAGGTCAAGCCATCACAACCATCGGGCACAATCGCACAAACCGCATTCGGAGAGGCATCATCTATTATCGATCGGGGCCAGGTCGCACAATCGATTCTTGCCATCGGACGACAGGACACTGACCCAGACGGCCTATCCCCCCCTGCTGGAATTGAGATCATGGGAGCCAGCAGCGACCACCTCATTCTGGTGTCCGACAACTGTGATCTGCCGGTCGGCTCGGAAGTGGCTTTCCAACTAAACTATAGCGCTTTGGTCCACACGATGACCTCACCCTTTGTTACCAAGACATTTAAAAACCAGCGATCATGACGATGCTCATGAGTAATTAAATTTTACAATGGTCGAGCGACCTTTTCCCATAGTTTTGTGTACTGCAAAGACTTCGTGAGCAAGGGATCGCTGGTTCGAATCCGGTCATCCCGACCCGTATTTACATGAGAGCGACCTTCTAAGGGGTCGCTCTTTCTTTTTGTGCTCCGGGGCTTCACTCTTAATTTTCATGCTTCGTTGTTTTTGAACCTTGATTTTTTTCTTACACCTTATATACGATTGGGGAAATTTATGGAGAGGGAGGGATGAATGAAAGACGCATGCTTTACAAGAGAACATGACAAAGAGATCTTCGTTTTGAATTTTGCGTACGATGCAATTGAGGAAGCAGTGCCCTTGATAGAGGAGTGCGCAGAGCAGGTGCGTAAACGTCCTCTAAATTCTGTCCTGACCCTGACTATTGTTGAAAAAGGAAAATTCAATTCTGAGTTAGTTGACTACCTTAAGGACTTGACCAAAGGTAATGCGCCCTATGTACGAAAGGCTGCAGTTGTTGGCATTGCTGGCTTATACAAAGTTGTAATTTCTGCAATAAGCATTTTCAGCAAGAGAGACTTTAAACTCTTCGAGAACAAAGAGGACGCCGTTACGTACCTTCTGGAAGATTAGCTCCTTTTGCAACCAACACACCACAGCTTAAAATCCTAGCCTGACTTTACTTTCATAGCATCTGGAGTATATTAGAAGCATCTTATTTTTATGCGTTCTTTTAGTGCTGAGTTGTTTCAAACCATAAGAAAAGGAGAGGCACCTTATAGTTTTTGTTATTACGACCGCAGGCGCAGACGTGAACATTTGGAGTGGAGGACATCATGTTAATACGAGTTATGTACTATGAAGGTAGATTCGACATGGTTACACCACAAATGCTAGATGTTTTGCTAAAGACCAAGAGAGTGACCAGCTTTAAACGCGCAGACACCTGGGCTGTCGTAGGCCGTGACGCTATTCGGAGTGACTCACAAGTCTACGTTATCCCGGAGCGAAGAAGTTGTTGAACGTCATCAACCAGGATTACTCCTGACTTTCAAAACACGAATGACGTTGTTGGCGGCTATTTGCTTCCTTCAAAGACTTCGGAAGCAGGAGAGCGCTGGTTCGAATCCAGGCATTCCGACCAGTATTTATCTAGAGCGACCTTCCCGAGGTTGCTCTTTCTTTTTGTTCTCCGGGCCATACCCGGCCCACTGAACTTTCCTTCTCTTGCATTTTTTCACACAACTAAGACAGGGCAAAAAAGAAGGGGTAGCTGATAGCTACCCCTTCTAGGTCACGCTCTATTTACTACAGGAGATTACTTACAAGCCTTGCTTCTACTGCAATCGCTATCATCACAATCGGTAGCACCGTCGCCGTCGTTGTCCTGACCATCGGAGCAAGTTTTTCCCTTGCCTTCGGAACCGCCAGTGTCGCCACTGGTGCAAGCAGGATCTTTACGGCAATCACGATCTGCACAGTCAACTTTACGATCGCCATCATTATCAATGCCATCAACGCAATTTTCCGGAGAAGTGGAAGGGCACTGGGCTTCACATTCGTTGTCAGCACAGTCAGTCGTGCCATCGCAGTCATTGTCGATACCGTCATCACACACTTCTACTGCACCTGGATTGATAGCAGGATCAGAATCAACACAATCAACGCTTGTCCCACAATTACTTTCTGCAAAATAACCATCGGTATCTGCATCGTTGCAGACAGTGCCACCACAAACATCAGCGCAGAAATAACATGAGTCATTACCTGAAGCCGCATAGCCATCGCCGTCAGCAGTCAACGGACCCTTTCCAGCTGGGTCGATGTGACAGATGCCACAATCGTAACTTGTGCCACAGGTTTCATTAACGCCGGTCAGCATACCGTTGCGAGCCTGGGCAAAGGTGACCATGATCGATAAGCAGAAAAGAACTGTTATGGTGACTGTCATCAACTTCTTCATTTTGTGTTTCCTCCTGATGAGTGGTTTTTGTGTTTAATGACTATGGGATTTGACCTCTCTCCCCTTTTCGTGCTTCTCCCATTGACTGCACTTATTTCATTTAAATCGACTTTGCAAAAAACAAACAGCCGGGTACCCAGAAGGGTAACCCGGCTGTCTTAAATTGAAGACCCGTGGTTTTCCGTCCCCACCTCTCGATGGGTTTGGTTTTTCCCTTGATGAACGATAGCTAAATCCACCTGAACGAATAGCAAGGTGTATGCCTAAACCACAGGCCGAGGTTAACCAGTTATAATTGCGGTTAAATTATGATTAACGGTTGTTAACCAAAATGCTAGGGGAATATGGATCTTGTATTCTCGGGGATATGGCTAGTGTTTAGTCTGCTTTTTCACTACGCTCAATATCGGCATGCTGAATCGTTCCTGGTTGTCCAGACCTTTTGGCTTTATTAGGTCCTCTTTAACTGTTACTACAAAGACTTCGGGAATCGGTGCGCTAGATAAACGTTCAACGCTACACGTCCTCCAGGAACGTCAAACAGGTTGTTCCGCAGCCTGGACTCACTGGGGAGCGTAGCGTTAGCGTACCACCTGCTTCGGGAGCAAGATGGGGCGCTGGTTCGAATCCAGTCATCCCGACCAGTATTTACTAGCGTTGAGACACTATATGTTACTTGATTGGTCCTGTATTGATGGGGTATTCTAGTTACCAATGATACGTAACGCTATTAACAGGAACGATTATGACTCTGTTTATCTGGAAGAAAAGTTACGAAATTGGTGTTGCTGAAATTGATATGCAGCACCGTTCCCTGGTGAAAATCATCAACAATCTGTCAGATGCGATGATGGTCAAACGAGGGCACTTGCCTGTGCCACAAATTCTTGAAGAACTTTCAGACTATATCCAGCGACACTTTGCGGCAGAGGAAAACCTGATGCGCAAAGTGGATTACCCTGCCTTGCGGGAACATTCTCAAGAGCACCTTGACCTGACAAATCAGGTTCTTGATCTCAAAGAAAATTACTTGGGAGATCGAAAACTCGGTGCGGGTGAATTACTCGAATTTTTGTGTAACTGGCTGAGAAACCATATTCTTATAAGTGACAAGGAAATAGAGAAACATATACGAAGGCTCGAAATGGGTCCGGGGTAAATCTCTTCCTAATTAACCCACATTTCCCCTACCCTGCACCTCCCAAAGGTCCAATTCGAATGTTAGCGGGGCGGAACCCTCACCGGTTCCAAAGCCGTTGCCTGAAAAGGTAGCGGCTTTATTGTTCTGACGTTTTTTCTTTGTTTTGCTTTGAGTGGGTATAGAGAACATGAATCTTTCGAACTGGAGGCCTTTGCTTGTGTTTTTCCCGCTGACTTTACTTGGAACGGTAGTGGCATCTTAGATTGCCTCATAGTTGCATTTAGGAAAGACCCCAAGTATTCGGGAGCAGGGGGTAGCTGGTTCGAATTCAGTCATCCCGACCAGTACTTACAAGGAGCGACCTTCTAAGGGGTCGCTCTTAGTTTTTGTCCCTCAGCCGCTAGAGTGGTGACCTCCTGCAAAGCATCAACAGTTTGATAGTATTATTTAGAGGTCACAACAAATCAAATACACAATCAACAGAACCGAACCATGGAGGTTGTTTTGATCATAAACAGTTCACACAAAAAGACCATACCATGGCATAAGCGACCTCACTCTTTGGTCTTGATCATCTCTGCCCTGTGTTTGTGCATGGCCAATCCAGCCTGGACCGGTGAGCTGTCCAATCTTTTGGATGGCAAATCCTTTGTCGGCAAGAATGGTGAGGTGGGTCAAAAGCTTGCTGAGTATGAAGATGAAGAGATCATCTTTCAGAACGGTACATTTACTTCGGTTTCATGCGAGCCCTACAATTTTGGCAGTAGTCCCTATAACGTGAGAGTCGTTGGCGACAAAATCCATTTCGACGCTGTCACGGAGAGTCCGACTCACGGGAAAATATCATGGCAGGGCATTATTGATGGCGAAGAAACCGATGTGACCTTTGTCTGGACCAAAGAGCGTTGGTACTGGGACATCCGCAGAGAGTATTGGTTTCGGGGAAAATTAAAGAAGTGACATGTTGTCCGCTCTGAAATGTTTATGTAGACAGAGTCAATATCAGGAGTACGGGATTGGTCAATACGAGCCAGGATCATGAAATCCCTTCAAAGAAAAAACGCTTTTCCAGAATCGCCATTGTACTAGCCATCATAATACTGCTCAATGTAGCAGGCACGTGGCTAGGGCAACAGATCAACTTTCAGCTGTTTCCGCGTCATGACACAATACTTCAAGGTGTACTTCTGATTGCTCTTTTGATCTACATTCTTTTGATGGCGACTCCATTCATGCCTGGAATTGAGCTTGGGCTGGCAGTCATGCTGCTACTCGGCAGCAAAAGCGCTTTACTGATTTATCTCTGCACACTAATTGCTTTGTCAATCAGCTACACAATAGGGAGATTTTTCCCTCTACGTTTAGTGCTCCGGTTTCTCAAATGGCTTTACTTAGAAAAAGCAAGTGAGTTAATCACGCAACTCGAACCTCTTGATCAACAAGAACGACTGGCGTTTTTGAACAGAAAAACACCAACGAAAATTGCCCCTTTTCTAATCAAGCATCGTTTTGTAACTATCGCTGTAGTTCTGAACCTACCCGGAAATGCCTTGATCGGTGGTGGCGGAGGGATTGGACTCGTAGTCGGAATGAGCAATCTGGTCTCTTTCTATAAGTACTTCCTCGTCATGGCTGTCGCTGTCTTGCCCGTTCCATTATGCGTCTACATTCAAGGCCTCTGATACAAGCAGAGGCTAACTGATGAAGTTTAAACATCGTGGCTCAGAGTACTCCTTTGCTGCTTCAAAAAAACTTTAAAACCATGTGCAGGCAAAATACACTAAAACACCCAAAGGATCAGGGAGCAGGGGGTCGCTGGTTCGAATCCAGTCATCCCGACCAGTATTTACAAGGAGCGACCTTCTAAGGGGTTGCTCTTTCTTTTTAGACTCCGGGCAATGTCCGGTCAAGGCATCAAATTTCACGTCAATTTGGGATAGCATAGGGACCAAGCCTAGCCTCTCCGGTCCACAATTTTTACTCCGGTTCGTCTCCGGGGCGCTTCTTGAGTTATGGGGGCACATATGAGAGACTCCTCTCGCTAATTACTTTGATTCTTCAGGCAGCAAAGCAAAGGCAATGATTCATTTTTTGACAATTGGAACAGTGCTAGGCCTGTCTGCTGGCTTCGCTCCAGGGCCTCTATTGACCCTTGTGATTTCTGAAACTCTCAGGCATGACATCAAAGCCGGTGTCAAAGTTGCCCTTGCTCCCATTCTCACTGATCTTCCGATCATCATTCTGACTTTGCTTGTCCTTTCAAAGCTATCGAACTTTGACGGCATTTTAGGAGCAGTGACAATGCTCGGAGGATGCTTTGTACTGTATATGGGCTATGAGAGTGTATCTACTAAAGGGATAAAACTGAGTTTAGCTGAGGAAGAGCCGAAGTCGCTGATCAAGGGCGCTCTCACAAATGCTCTGAGCCCCCATCCGTACCTTTTCTGGTTTAGTGTCGGCGCACCAACAATGACCAAAGCAATGAGCCAGGATGTTACTGCACCCGTAGCATTCATCATCGGCTTTTACGGCTTCTTGGTTGGGTCAAAAATCTTGCTAGCTATTTTAGTAGGTAAGTCAAAAACATTCCTGAGTGGAACAACATACATTTATACCATGCGTTTCCTTGGTTTGGTTCTTTGCACCCTCGCAATGTTCCTTTTTTATGATGGACTGAAATTATTGGAGTTATTGTAAAGGACCTTGGGAAAGGCACGTGTTGTTGATAGAGGGCCACACTGTTAATCCATAAGAAATACCATGTAGGTCTCTACGGTAGACTTGGAAGAGGTTCCCACCTCGAGTCAAGCCAAAGGAGGTCAGCATGGCACATTACAGTTTGTCAGCCCTGAAGTCATTCGTTGCAACCCATCACTCAGAACCGTTCTG
>CAZXBD010000088.1:0-1596 GCA_964638305.1 uncultured Geobacteraceae bacterium
AAGGTAGTGAAACAGCGAACCGGTTCCTGACAGTGATCGGGGTCCACCGCGACCCAGTGCTCCCGACTGCCGATGTCGACCCCGGCACAGTGCGTGTGCACAACCCGCAGTCGTTGCTTGTTCCTCTTGCGCGCCATCATCGTTACCTCGCATGCTTGCGTCGATAGGCGCGTGGGAAGATACGGCGGCGAATGGACTTCACTCTCTCTCATCAAACAAAAGCTATCTCATTGATTTCATTGATGCGAAAAATCGTGATCTGACAGTGCCATTGCGCGGCTTCTTTTCCATGTTTGCTGCGCGACAGCGCACCGGCGAACGGCGGGGCGGGATCTAAAAGCGTGACGTTTTGGAGGCGCCGCCGCACGCGGACTTGATCGACTGATACGCCGGCAACCACCCGACCAATACGACCGGCTGCGAGCCTGGTGGAAGCGGCACAGCAGCAGTCGGCCTGAGGGCAAGAACTGACCGAAAAGTCGCCCTGGCGCGCAGCGATCCCGCGGCCGGAGCGGCAGAATTCAGGCCAACATCGTGTCACTGGACGGGCGGACGGCTGCCACGAAACCGGCGGATGCTCAATCGGTTGAGGCGAAGGGGGCGTTTATCCGGACTATATTCGAAGACGCCTCTATGTTGGCTTTTGGCGAAACTCTAGTCAGTATCCTCCTAGACAGTGGAGAAATTGTTGGCTATTGGTTGCTGGGATTTCTGGTCTTTGGAATTTGGATGTTGCTCACGTCCCGATTAGCGCGATTACACTGGCTTTACCAGCTATTCATCAAGAATAAGTGGAGCGATAAATGGCACAATATTGATATCTGGCTTCCCAAGAAGAACGATGTTATCAAAATACATACTGCTGTTTATCCGAACCAATGTGAAGGGGCCGCTTCCCAATGGATCATGACGGAGTCCTATCTGGCCAACGTCGGTCAACGCATCTCCGCCGAAATAAACGAGATCTTCCGGCTTCAAAGAAATCTCCCACGTATGCCAATCTGTGTCCCACGGGATGAGCACCTTTTTCTTTGACATGGCAAAGGCCGTAAAGGCGCGGTCAAAAATATATACCCTTAGAGTAGGATTAACATTGGTGTTAGGGTTGAAGCGTGTATCAAACCGTATGTGTGTCACCCCTGCTGCGGTATAGTTTCCCAAGAAAGAAGAGGAAACACCATTTTTGTATGAACCTATGAAATGATACCCAACCAATAAGTCATTGGTATCGTAGAGCGCAGCAGGGTTTCCGGGGCGACCCGGTGGATCTAACACTGCAACAACCTTTGCCTCCGGTGGACCACCTACCCACCCCTCAAGTGAGGGTGCGCCGTTGAGCGTGAAATCAACCACGTCATCCGTCTTGGCAGCTTGTGACGAAAAACTCTGTACTGCCAGAAGTGTGGCAGAAAACAACGCTAAGACAGCTTGAGTAAACAAACTCATTTACCCATCCCTCTCTGTAAGCCACTATTGCCGAGCCTAACAGAGCGGCATATGGTTGAAGTGATCTGAATCAAAAACTTATGGATTAGCGGAAAACTAGAGTCTAGCCTAAGCTCGCTTTTGGGGGGGGCTATTCATCCGCCACGAACA
>CAZXBD010000089.1:0-5734 GCA_964638305.1 uncultured Geobacteraceae bacterium
CCTAACACCTAACACCTAACACCTAACACCTAACACCTAACACCTAACACCTAACTCCTGACACCTGACAACGAAAAACAACGAGAGCGACCCTTTCAAGAGCCGCCCTCACACTTTCATGTAATACCTGAGGTGTTAATATCTAACTAATTCTCGGCTTTATAGTTTTTTATTGCTTCATGCAAAGCATCGGCAGCCAGGTTCGAACAATGCATCTTCTGAGCCGGTAAACCATCGAGAGCTTCGGCAACAGCCTGGTTGCTCAACTCCAGAGCTTCGTCGATCGTCTTGCCGATCGCCATCTCGGTAACCATGGAGGATGTTGCGATAGCGGCACCACAACCGAAGGTCTTGAACTTGACATCCTGAATGACATTATCCTCGACTTTGAGAAAAATCTTCATAATGTCACCACAGGAGGCATTACCTACCTCCCCGACACCATTCGCATCTTCAATTTCACCCACATTGCGCGGGTTGGTAAAATGATCCATAACTTTATCGGTGTACATATATAATCTCCTTAAGTTTCATTACTTGTGCCATCTGACATACTGGGGAACAAGTGCCTTGCATTCACTCCGCGCACCGTTCATCACGAACCACTAGAGTCTTCTCACCGTTTCACAGGTCTCGCAACCAACAGCAGTTTTGCCACAGTTGTACAACGGGCTCATATCACGGAGACGCTGAATCGTCGTCGGCAGCACTTCCAGGACCCTGTCAATCTCCTCTTCCGTGTTTTCCGGACCGAGGCTGAAGCGCGTACTCGAGTGAGCCAGGGTCACCTCGACACACATCGCACCCATAACATGGGACGGCTCAAGCGATCCGGAAGTACAGGCTGAGCCAGACGAAGCCGCGATACCAAACATGTCGAGGTTGAGCAACAGCGATTCACCCTCAATATAAGCAAAGCTGACGTTCAGAGTATTGGGGAGACGCTGGTCTCGGTCGGGAGTCCCGTTCAACTTGATATCGGGGACCTGACTGACAATACCGTCTTCCAGACGATCGCGCAGAGCGCGGACACGTTTATAATAATCAACCAGTTCCCCGCCTGCCATTTCACAAGCTTTTCCGAGGCCGACTATTCCGGCAACATTCTGGGTTCCGGCCCGACGGTTGCGTTCCTGGTGGCCACCGTGGATGAATTGTGTCATACGCGTGCCACGACGCACGTATATAGCGCCAACACCCTTGGGAGCGCCGATCTTGTGACCGGAGATAACAAGGAGGTCGAGGTTGGCTTTCTGCACGTCAACCGGGACCTTACCGACGGCCTGAACGGCATCGGTATGAAAGCGAATATTATATTTCTTGGCGATCCTGCCAATCTCCTCTATCGGAAATAGATTGCCTGTTTCGTTATTGGCCCACATAACGGAAATCAGCACCGTCTTGTCGGTAATCGACGCTTCCAGATCAGCCAGATCAAGCTGACCGTCTTTGTCCACCGGCACGAAAGTGACGTCGTAGCCATCTTTCTCCAGGGCTTCGCAGGTCTCCAGAACGGCAGGATGCTCCACCGCCGTCGTGATGATATGATTCCCCTTGTCCTTGAGGGCCGCGAGGGAACCCTTAATCGCCATATTATCCCCTTCACTGCCACAGGAGACAAACACGATCTCGGCGGGCGCGGCGTTTATCAGGGCGGCGACCTGTTCGCGTGCCGTCTCTATGGCTCCAGACACTTGACGCCCGGCCCAGTGCACGCTCGATGGGTTGCCGAACTGCTCCCGGTAAAATGGCAGCATCACCTCAAGGACTTCAGGCCTCACCGGCGAAGTTGCGTTATAATCCAAGTAAATATTTTTCACCTTCAAACCTCCGGCAAGAACATAAGTTCCTGCTCCTAAACTCTTGAATTCAAAATCAGGAAGCAGTTTCTGACCTGTCGATCTTTCCCCTGGCTTCAACCGTCAATTCTTCCAACGTGATTGAAGAGAGGAAATCACGAATTCGCTCACCCAGACCATGCCAGACGTTGTGCGTCACACACTGGTCTTCACATACACAGCCATTTTTCTTATCCATACAGGCAACAGGAACCAACGACTCTTCGACACTGTCGATGATTTCATCCACCTGGATTTCCTGTGCCGGTCGTGCCAGCAGGTAACCACCACCCGGACCGCGTACACTCTTGACGATCTCGCCACGACGCAATTTAACAAAGAGCTGCTCAAGATAGGTCAGGGAAATACTTTCGCGAATTGAAATATCCCGCAGTGTAACCGGCGCCCCGTCTGAGTAGAGGTTCAGATTAACCATTGCCCGCACTGCGTATTGTGCCTTTGTAGACATTCTCATGTTTTATACCTTAAGCCTTCTCCACCTTGCGGGCAGGAGTCGGCTTTGCTGTCCTGCCCTTCGGTTTCGCCGCAGCAGACTTGGTTGTGTTGCGTTTGACAGGGGGCTTTTTTGCAGAGTCTGTCTCTGCTTTTTCGAGACGCCCCGTCAGATCGTCCACCTTCTTCTCCAGAGTGCGAATCTGATCAAAGAGACAGCTGATCGCCTTGGCCTCAGGATCAGGCATTTTGCCGTGCTCGAGATCGGGGCGTTCCTCTTCAACCTTAGGCTCCTGCTGCATGACAACACGACCGGGAATACCTACAACTGAAGAATTTTGCGGGACTTCCTTGACAACCACGGAATTGGATCCGATCTTCGCTCCCTTGCCCACAGTAAAAGGACCAAGAACCTTTGCTCCCGAGCCGATAACAACATTATCCTCAACAGTCGGATGACGCTTGACCTTGTCCCAGGTCACCCCGCCAAGCGTAACTCCATGGTAAAGGGTGACATTGTCGCCGATCTCGGCAGTTTCTCCAATGACAACCCCCATACCGTGATCAATGAAGAATTTTTTTCCTATCTGCGCACCAGGGTGAATCTCGATACCGGTGAAAAAGCGACCGAGATGAGAGGTAAAGCGGCCAAGAAAGTAGAGTTCACGAATCCAGAACCAGTGAGCGACGCGATAAAACCAGACGGCGTGAAGGCCCGGGTAACAGAAGAAAATCTCCAGGGCACTACGTGCTGCAGGATCTCGATCGAATACCGAATAAACATCTTCGCGAATGGTCTTAAACATTTTGATATACCCTCCTCACCCGTTTGCTGTAAAAATACCGGCACAACTACTGCCGGATACCTAGCATGGTTAACGGATAGCATACCTGAGTAAAACTGTCAATTACTTTTATTAAAGAAAATACAGGTGGATAAGAGGCGAAGATTCAAGAGGTGGGGGGTTAAAAACGATGTGATTCCTTTGCTAAAGTTTAACGTTCAAAAGACACGAACAATGGCTTTTGAGCTATCAGCCATGAGCCCTTAACGCAGGAGAACCTCATAAAAACAGCTGATAGGCTTTATTGCTCGTTTCCTCTACAAAACGGTAGCCAAGGTTGTCGAGAAAAGACTGTAATTGGGCCTCTTGCCCAGGGGGGATTTCCAGACCAACCAGAACCCTGCCGAAGTCTCCGCCCTGAATCCTGTAATGAAAGAGAGAGATATTCCAGTCTGCACCCATGGTCGCGAGGAAACGGGCCATGGCTCCGGGGCGTTCCGGGAACCAGAAGCGGAAAAGGCGCTCACCGTGAACACCTGAAGAACGACCACCGACCATGTACCGGACATGGGTTTTAGCCAGCTCGTCATCGGTCAAGTCCTGATTCTCAAAACCGTTGACAGTCAACTGCTCCCGAAAAGTCTTACGCGCCTCATCGCCGTCAATTGCAACACCGACGAAGATATAAGCAGATTCACGATCCGACAAACGGTAGTTGAATTCGGTAATGTTTCTCTCGCCGACGACTTCGCGGCAGAATCGGAACAGGGAGCCCGGCTCCTCAGGAATAGTCACTGCAAACAAGGCTTCCTGCTTTTCGCCAATCAGGGTGCGTTCAGCAACGTAGCGCAAACGATCAAAGTTCATATTGGCACCGGAATTGATCGCAACCAGGGTTTGGCCCGTCACATTCCGGTCACGCACATACTTCTTGAGCCCGGCCAGGGCAAGCGCGCCGGCTGGTTCGACAATGGAACGTGTCGCCTGGTAGACACTCTTTATGCCACTGCAGATTTCATCAATATCAACCCGGATAATTTCATCAACATGTTTGCGACAAAGATCAAAGGTCAGCTTTCCAACTTCGTGAACAGCAACACCATCGGCAAAGATGCCGACGGAATCAAGCTTGACCCGGCGACCTGCAGCGATAGACTGCGCCATTGCATCGCTGTCAGTCGGTTCGACGCCGATGACTTTGACTTCAGGACAGAGAGCTTTCAGAAAGACAGCTATTCCTGCAAGGAGACCACCACCACCCACAGGGACGAAGACCGCGTCCATTCTGCCAGCACTCTGCCGTAACAATTCGTTTGCAATCGTCCCCTGCCCGGCAATGACCAGCTCATCATCGAAGGGGGGGATAAACACCCTTCCGGATTGGGTGACAAGGTGGGCACAGTGCTCGGCAGCCTCGGTGTAATTATCACCGAAAAGAACGACCTTGGCACCGTAAGACTTGACTGCGACAACCTTGATAGCAGGCGTCGTCAGCGGCATCACAATCGTAGTTTCAATGCCGAGCTTCTGGCCGGAGAAGGCCACGCCCTGGGCATGGTTTCCTGCGGAGGCAGTAATCACCCCCTTACTCCTCTCGTCATTGGAGAGGTTGGCGATCCGATTGTAGGCTCCGCGTATTTTGAAGGAAAAGACTGGCTGCAGGTCCTCGCGCTTGAGCAGCACACGATTGTTCAGGAGCTGCGAGAGGGACGCAGACTCTTCCAAAGGCGACTCAATAGCTGCCTCGTAGACCTTGGAAGTAAGTATTTGTTTGAGCAGTTTTTGCATAGAGCTTCACTTAGAGGGGGTTCAGATATCTCTTACACATCAGCTGAATTGAAGGATGAGAATAAGCCGAACGACCGCCGATTTCAAGGAAAAGGATCGTCTGTCCATCCAGCACTATATTTACGATCATCGTCATGCCTGAAGCACAACATTACTTGCAGTTAATTATCGACAACTGTATACAGTTTAGATATACTTCGCAATCAGATTTCATCTGGGGTTGCGCCTACCCTGAAAACATATTTCTTGTCGTTCTATAAGGAGAGAGCTCATGCCGGAATTCACGTATCAGAACCCTTATCCCGTATCTAAAGACGAGACCAAGTACTACAAGATCGAAGGCTCGGAAAAATTTGTCACCGTCGACAACTTCGCCGGGCAGGAAGTGCTGCGGGTCTGTCCCGAAGCCATCACGATTCTGTCCAACGCCGCCATGAAGGATGTCTCCTTCCTGCTGCGCAAGGAACACAACGAGCAGGTCGCCAAGATCCTCACTGATCCGGAGGCCTCTCGCAACGACAAGGGTGTGGCGATGGCCTTCCTGCGCAACGCCATGGTCGCCGCCCAGTTTGAGTTACCAACCTGCCAGGACACCGGCACCGCGACCGTTGTCGCGAAGAAGGGGCAGCAGGTCTGGACCGGCGTCAACGACGCCGAATATATCTCCAAGGGTATCTTCAAAACCTACACCGAGGAGAACCTGCGTTACAGTCAGACCGTCGCACTTGACATGTACAAGGAGAAGAATACCGGAACCAACCTGCCCGCTCAGATTGACCTCTACGCGACCGAGGGCGATGCCTACAAGTTCCTGTTCGTGGCAAAAGGCGGCGGCTCCGCCAATAAATCCATGCTCTTCCAGGAGACCAA
>CAZXBD010000090.1:0-2189 GCA_964638305.1 uncultured Geobacteraceae bacterium
ACGCTTTTTTCGCCGCGTCTCCGTCTCGCCTTGTCTCCGCGTCATTCCACCATGCCCTATGCTTTATAATCGAACTTAAATATTTTCTCTCACAGAGATCGCAGAGAACCCTGTGAGCTCAAAAACACCAAGACGAATCGGACCATTTGTCAAACCATCTAAGGATCGCTTAAGAGTTCAACGGGAAGTCCTTGTTGTCTAGAATAAGCTCGCTTATTCTAGACAACAAGCGCTCCCCTGGGTCCCGATGAAGTTTCATCGGGACCTCCCGCGTTAGCGGGAGTTCTTAAGCGATATGATTATATCCTCTAATACTTTTTCTATGAGCCCTCTGAGTACTCGAGCGAGCCCGCTGAGCGGGCGAGCGGGCGAGAGATCCAAAAAATATGCCGAACAAATAGGGACTGTAAACAAATGATTGATTTCAAGAACCCTAAAGAAGTGGCAAGTATCATTGACCAAACTCTGTTGCAACCTACGGCCACCAGCGACCAGGTTCAGGAATTTTGTCAAGAGGCTGCTGCCCTGGGCTTCGCTGCTGTGTGTATTGCGCCGAGCTGGGTTCGGTTGACTGCCAAGATTATGAAAGCCAGCAAGGTCCGGGTGTGCTCCGTTGCCGGCTTCCCTTTTGGCTTTGAGCCTTGGGAACTCAAGGTGCAGACCGCGCAAGCCGCTCTGGCTGCCGGAGCTGATGAAATCGATTACGTGGTCAATTTGGGTGCGGTCAAAGGTGGAAATTATGAGCTCATTGCTGCCGAAATGGAGGCAATGAGGCGGGCCGCTGACAGTGTGATGTTAAAGGTCATTCTGGAAACTGGTTATCTCACCCAAGAAGAAAAGAGAAAACTTTGCCTGTTGGCGGTGGACACAGGCTTGGACTACCTCAAAACCTCCACCGGCTTCGGACCAACTGGTGCATCTGTGGATGATGTGAAACTTCTCGCTGAATGCAGCCAGAACATTATCAAGGTGAAGGCTGCGGGTGGAATTCGAACCCTGCAGGATCTGGAGGAGATGGTGGTAGCGGGTGCCCACCGTATCGGCACCAGCGCCGGCAGGGAAATCGTTGCCGAGGCTGCCGCTGGCGGCAAGTAAGTGGTAAGCGGTGAGCAGGAAGTAAAAAAAAGGTTGCTGGTTAATCGCTAATATGAGACATAAACACTTTGCTTGTCTATGAGCAGGAGATGCTGATTTTATAAAAGGTTGGCAAGTAGATAATAGTGATGGAACGGATGCTACATTGGAGGAGACATGATCATTGAACAAATTCAAGTGGGAAACTTTGCGGTCTTTGCTTATGTTGTGGGTTGTCCGGAAACCGGTGAGGGAATCGTAATCGACCCAGCTGATCAGGTGGAAGTCCTTTTGGACGTTGCCAAGAACAGGCAAATTGACACGATCAAATACATCGTAAATACACACGGCCACGCTGATCATGCCGGCGGCAACAGGGAAATGAAAGAGCGTACCAACGCCCAGATTGTGGTCCACAAAGATGATGCCGAACGACTGGCCAATCCATCGGCTTTGGCCATCCAGATGTTTCAGTGTGAAACCTCACCGCCGGCAGATATAACTGTTGAGGAGGGAGACCGGGTCGAATTCGGCAACCAATCCCTCGACGTCATCCACACGCCCGGCCACACCCCTGGAGGGATCTGCCTCTATACCAACGGTTACGTATTCACCGGGGACACTTTGTTCATCGGTGGAATCGGGCGTACCGACCTTCCTGGCGGATCAATGGCCCAACTCATTCAATCAATCAAGAACAAGCTTATCGCCTTGCCGGATGACACTTTGGTCTTCCCCGGCCACAACTACGGATTTTCGCCCCAATCTACTATCGGCAAGGAAAAGCAATCCAATCCTTTTGTTAGGTAATGTCAGTTGTCAGTTGCTCAAGCCGTTCAAAACGTTCAATCATCCGGCTTCGCCGGATTCGTTCAAACCGTAGGGCGGGTCTCCGTACCCGCCTAATGATCCTTCAAAATCCCCCTAAATCCCCCTTTAAAAAAGGGGGACTTTTTTATTGATTCGGGAGATTTCCCCCCTTTTGTAAAGGGGGGAGTAAGGGGGGATTTTCTTTTTTTGGCCGGCACGAAGGTCGACTCTACCAATCTCTAATTTTCTAATTAACCAACCTGCCTGCTGTCCCGAGCTTGTCTCGAGGAGCCTGTCGAAGGGCT
>CAZXBD010000091.1:0-2710 GCA_964638305.1 uncultured Geobacteraceae bacterium
CGCTGATAAGATGGCGGGCGTTTTTTCTCTCCAACCACTTCGAGCACGGCCCCTTTGCTACGATCATGAACGTCGTACCGTTGGTTATGTTCGCTCTTGCGTCGGCGAGCGTGGTAGGGATCTGGTGTGCTCGGCCATGGGGCTTTATCGTGTTCTACCTCTTCGGTGTGCTGTTCACCATCTTGTTCGGGGCATCGTTGATCCCTTTTGTTCCGCTGCTCCTCCCTGAAGAGGTGCGAACCACTGGCGTGTTAGTCATCAATGGCGTTGTGCTCGCCGCCGTCGCGCTCGTTCACTGGAAACATCCCTGACAAAGCCCTTTATGACACCTAATGTAAAGGTTGTCAGATACCTGTGGCGCGTGAAGCCGACTCGATTGACACAGTCAAATTACCGGGCAATGAACGGTCCTACATGGTGGGAACCGTTTCCTTCCACTCTCTACTCGTTGCTGCCTGTCGCCAAGACGGAAAATACGAGTCTGATTGTTGCAGCGTACCATGTCACTATCGGCCATCAAGAGACGTTCGCCAACAGATAGGGAACGACAGGTCGATACTCGGTCCTTGGCGCTTCCGAAGGGAACGCAACCCAAACCGGAAAATCACGAACTGGTTACGCTACGCCTGCAATTCGCCTTTTGCGGTCATTGAAGCTAATTTTGTTGAACTAGTGCTTACCGCATATACTGATTAAGACGTGGGCTACGCAATGATGATCGACCGAGAGCCTTTTCGTGATCCCTCGTCGTCCAACATGTTCCCTAGTAAACTTGAAGACTGCAACCCCACGAACTTTCGCGCGCGAGATTGACTGACGGAATATGCGGCGTTTCATAGACATACTATCGATAATCGTTATAGCCGCTCTGACTCTTCTATCGATTAACTTGTACATTTCGCTGAAAGACGAACGACAGGCGGCAGGCGATATCGAGCAATCGTACTCGGGCGACGAAAAAAATCCTCTAAGATCACGACAACCTCCTTGGTGTCCGAAACAGGACGTTAGGAGGTTGGTCGTGTACCAATATTATGTTAAGTACAAAAGAAGTATCGGTTGCATAAGTGCTTGTATCAACGAGACTTACATACTGCCAAACCAGCTCTACTCCACATAACGCAGGACTTCACATGATGAATAGGTTCTTAAGTAGTGCCAGAACGAAAACTCGGTTTTCCGCATAAACATGCCTCACCAAATGAACGGATAAGCCTATTTTCACGCCACAAACATCGCAGCTCAAATGAATTGGTCATCTTGTGATCATTCAGGGTTCAATTTACGATTTTTGGACGCAACTCTCCTGCGGCAAGCGAGTCCGTGAATGTCATTTTGGGTCGCCCCGGGTCAGGCGACAAGCTTGTCTCTGTCCCGTTTTCTTCTTTCCTGCTGCTGAACCTTCTTTTGCAACTCGGCACCCAGCTTCTGAATGTTTCTGGCAACAATCGCCAATGCCACATATCGCTTGAATCCATCTATTCCATGATCCAGACATCGATCCAGTCCATGGACTTCCAAAGCATTGATGCCCGATTCAACCGCCGAGTGTTTGCGCCGACTGGCCTTGAAGGCTTCGCTGTCTTGCCTGTCTCTTTCCTCTTTGTTGCAACGACCCTTTTTTGGCAACACCACGCGATCCAGCTTCTTCGCCAGCTCTACCTGGTTTTGGGGTGAGTGGAACCCTTTATCAAAACTACAGACTCTCAGTTCAGGATACCGATCCTGGGTTTGGGTGATCAGGTCTATCGCGACCTGGTCGTCGGTTTGTCGTTCCATCACCTGGTGGTGCAACAGGTAACCCTGGCTGTCTTCCACGATGCACACTTTAAGGCCCAATTCCACAGGAACCCCTGCTTTACCTTTGCTGATCCATTCGGTGTGCGGTTGAAATATGGAAAATACCTTTTCTTCATGCGGTATCGTTTCACCATCAATCACCCGGCGTTCTATCTGATCCACCTGTCGTTGGGCATGATGGATATAAGCCTGTATTTCCAAGGCTTTCGCCATGGCAGACAAACCCATATCGACAACCTCGGCGGCTAATGTGGCCCGGCTTTTCAGGATAAACTTCCGGGCCAGCTCCACATAATCCCGATGCGCCTGAACAATGGCTGCCTGGCGTTCTTCTTTCTTCACCACATCCCTCGATGTAGAACGTTTCATCTTCTGGGCCTTGCGATGGGCCTTTTTGACCTGCCTAACGTTATATTCACTTTGCCGCCAGCCACCAACACCCGTCATGCCGGCATAGTCCGCCGTCAGGGTGATGGCTTTCCTCATCGCATCCAGCAGTAAATTGATATCGGTCGGATAATGCACATTCGTCTCAACCACAAAAGAATCGCATCGTGCCGCCAGGGATTCTTTTTTTTTGAGCTTCAGTCCGGCCCGTACCACCACCTGATTGATCTCATCCAATACCTCAGGGGTAAACAGCTGCACATTGTCTTTGAGCGTCTGCAGATGATAGGACAGATCATCATCCGTGAAACCATGACCCAACATCTGTCGAATGGTCCTATGATTATTCACCAACTCCAAAAGCCGGTCATAATCACAATTTAAATTCAGCCGCAGGGAACCCATGACGAATATCTTCCACAACGCCATGCCCGGACGACCCAATTCAGGGTTGACTGCTTTGGGCGTCAGCTGGGACAGTATTTCAAATATCTCCGCTCTCAGCTCCTTGTCGGTATACAGA
>CAZXBD010000092.1:0-1660 GCA_964638305.1 uncultured Geobacteraceae bacterium
ATATACCTGTTGGCAGTGTTATTGAAGAAAGTATTCAAGTCGTCAATGAGAGAACGTCTTGCTTGTGTGATAGGTATTTCGTAACAAATGTAAAGCAACCAACAGAAGAAGAGATCCAACGGTATCTCACAGACCTGTAATTTCTCGTATGATCAAAAAGCTCATCCAGCCTTGCGGTACCTGAAAAACTCAAGTTTTTCCATGCGGATGAATTTATAGAAGGGACACCCTGTAGGTCTGGTAATGAAGCCTATTTAGCCAATAAGTAACACTTTTTCTTTTTGATCGATCACACAACCACCAGGTCTAGAGGGCATACCCCCCACTTGGAAATTTGAAAGACCCTGTAGTGGTCTAGTTGAAATGGACTCTTCGACACGACCGTTTTCTGGGCGGTGTTTATATGATAGGATCGCGAGTACAGTATGGATATCCACCATCTCGATGCACGTAACTTAGTTCCAACCCCTTCCCTCGACGTCGGCGTTAATCTCGGAGGCATTCTTTCTCTGTGAATTCTTCCTTGCTCAAAGGCTCGGGCCTTGCGATTTTGCTTGCCTTGGCTGGGTTTCTCCTGGCTTATCAGTTTGTGGAACCGGCCCCGCCGAAGGTCATAACCCTGGCCACGGGCAGTCCCACTGGCGCCTATCACGCTTTTGGTTTGGCTATGCGCGACATTCTGGCAGCCAACGATATTGAGCTCAAATTACACAATAGTGCCGGCAGCGACGAGAACGTGGCGTTGCTCGCCGGGGGAACCGTGGATATCGCATTGATGCAAGGTGGTACACCATTGGAGGGGGTGCCTGGAGGCGAGCATCTACGCGCGTTAGCTAGTCTTTATTACGAACCATTATGGATCTTTCACCGATTAGATCCGGCACCGACCAGGCTATCGGAACTAGCTAGACGACGGGTCAATCTTGGCGCCCCGGGTAGCGGCACGCGGAGGCTGGCGGACGAATTGCTGAAGTTGAATAGCGTGGCGAGTGAAAAGTTTAGCGAATTGGATACAGCTAGTGCGAGCCAGGCCCTTCGGGCTGGTGATTTGGATGCGTTATTTATGGTGAGTGGTGAAAAATCTCCTGAGGTTCAAACCCTGTTGCAGGCCCCGGGTATTGCCTTGATGGATCTTCCGAGGGCCAAGGCCTACCATCTGCATCGTCGTTACCTGTCGCCGCTTATATTGCCACCTGGCGCCATTGACCTCGCCAGTGAGCGACCGCCAACACAACAGCAATTGATTGGGGTGACAGCCATGCTCGTGGCCCGTGAAGATCTACACCCGGCGTTGGTCGACTTGCTGCTGTTATCAGCACCCAAGATTGTCGGTGGTGACGGACTGTTTCACTCGGCAGGACAATTTCCATCCGGTCTTTACCTATCCATCCCGTTGGGGAAAGAAGCCCAGCGGTTTCACAAGCGCGGGCCGTCTTTTTTACAACGCTTTCTGCCGTTCTGGGCCGCCACGTTGATTGATCGATTGGTGGTGATGCTGATTCCGCTGGCGGCACTCGTCATCCCGCTATTCAAACTATTCCCACCCCTTTACCGCTGGCGGGTGCGTTCTCGCATCTATCGCTGGTACGAAGATCTCCAGCGTATCGAGCGGCGTCTAGACGCCGGCGGTGCCGACCCGGACGAACTCGCCGCTGCTGTA
>CAZXBD010000093.1:0-3269 GCA_964638305.1 uncultured Geobacteraceae bacterium
CGGTCAGGGCACCCGGATGAAATCCGATCTGCCAAAGGTCCTTCACCCTGTTGCCGGAATGCCGATGTTGAGTCATGTCGTAAAGACAGCGAGGACTCTCGGCGCGGCACCGGTCGTACCGGTTATCGGCCACGGAGCTGACCTGGTCCGTGAAACGCTGGGGAGCGAGAACCTGGCTTTCGCCCTGCAGGCGGAACAACTGGGGACCGGTCACGCTCTGCTGTGTGCGGAATCGGCCCTTGAAAAGTTCTCCGGAGACCTGCTTCTCCTTTGCGGGGATGTTCCTTTACTGCAAAGTGTGACAATGCAGGCGCTTCTGGACCACCATCGCAAGACCGGAGCCAGCGTCACCGTCTTAACGGCGCAAATGGCTGATCCCACAGGGTATGGGCGAATTATTCGTGGTGCGGCCGGTGTCGAACGGATCGTTGAAGAAAAAGATGCATCCGATGCCGAGCGCCTGACCAAAGAGATCAACACCGGCATTTATATTTTTCGTGCCCCGCAGGCGTTCCGCTTTTTGCGGGGACTTGATAACAGCAACGTTCAGGGTGAATACTACCTCACGGATATCATTGCCGCCGCCCGTCGGGCCGGGGAGAAAGTTGCAGCCCTGATGGTTGAATGCGCAGATGAAGCGATGGGGATCAATGACCGGGTCCAGTTGGCCCGGGCAGGAGGAATCATGCGACAGCGAATCAACGAGGAACACCAACGCGCCGGCGTGACACTGGTTGATCCCTCTGCGACTTATATCGAACCGGAGGTCGTCATCGGCTCTGATACGATCGTCCACCCGGGGGTCCACCTGCGCGGTAAAACAGTAATCGGCAGTGGTTGCGAACTCGAACCGGGGGTTGTCATTACCGACTGCACAATCGGTTGCCGGGTACACATCAAGCCGGGTTCTGTGTTGAGTGAGTCGTCCATAGGTGACGCCTGTGCCGTGGGGCCTATGGCGCACCTGCGGCCGGGGACGGTTCTGCAAGGCAACAACAAGATCGGTAATTTCGTGGAGACCAAGAAAGCCGTGATTGGTGAGAAGTCACAGGCCAGCCACCTGACTTATATTGGCGATGCGATCCTCGGCAAAAATGTCAATATCGGTTGCGGAACCATTACCTGCAATTATGATGGCGTCAACAAACACCAGACGATCATCGAAGACGATGTTTTTGTCGGCAGTGACACCCAATTCGTTGCTCCGATTACCATCGGTCGCGGCAGCCTGATTGCCGCCGGATCAACCATTACCAAGGATGTCCCGCAGGATGCCCTGGCCATTACCCGGGTTGAGCAAAAAAATATTGATGGCTGGGCTGAACGGAACCGGGAAAAACGACAGAAGAAGTGAATCAGTAAAATGTAAAAAGTAAAAGGGGGGAATAAGTCGCTGTTCTCTCTTCCCTTTTAACCTTTCACTAGATTACGAGGTTTTTATTATGTGTGGCATCGTCGGTTATATCGGTCCCCAGGAAGCAACCCCTATCGTTCTGGATGGTCTGCGCAAGCTTGAATATCGTGGTTATGACTCGGCTGGAATTGCGACTCTTCAGCAGGGGAAAATCAAGATCTGTCGCGCTGAAGGCAAGCTGATCAACCTGGAACAAAACCTGCGTGACCAACCTCTGGCGGGTCAACCCGGTATCGGTCATACTCGCTGGGCCACCCACGGGCGTCCCTCCGAAATCAATGCCCACCCCCATGTCGCCGGCGGTTTTGTCGTGGTGCATAACGGCATCATCGAGAACTACCTTGACCTCAAAACCCGGCTTCGCGATCAAGGCCATCATTTCAACTCAGAGACCGATACGGAGATTATTGCCCATCTGGTTGAAGAGCATTACAAGGTCTGTAGTGATTTCGAATCTGCAGTGCGACAAGCCCTCGGCGAGGTGCGCGGCGCGTACGCTGTGGCAATCCTCTGCGAGCAGGAGCCGGATAAATTGATTGCCGCCAAGCAGGGGTCCCCTCTGGTTGTCGGACAGGGCCAGGGGGAGTTCTTTGTCGCCTCCGATATCCCGGCCATGCTCTCTCATACCCGGGAAATGATTTTTCTTGAAGACGGTGAACTGGTTGTCTTTACCGCCGACGTCATGGCGATCACCACTCTGGATGGTGCCCCGGTCGAGAAAACGCCGAAAACGATCACCTGGAGTCCGGTTATGGCGGAAAAAGATGGCTACCGGCACTTTATGCTCAAGGAAATTTATGAGCAACCCCGGGCCATTGCCGACACCATCGCTGGCCGCATCCGTGAAGATCATGGAGAGGTCTTTCTCGAAGACCTCAACCTCGAGGATGAGGTCTTGAACGGTCTGGAGAGAATTTATCTGGTCGCCTGCGGGACCTCCTGGCATGCCGCACTGGTCGGTAAGTTTCTGATCGAGAAGCACGCCCGGATTCCGGTCGAAGTCGATATCGCCAGTGAGTTTCGCTATCGTGATCCGCTGGTTAACGAACGGACCCTGACCATGCTGATCAGCCAGAGCGGTGAAACGGCCGACACGCTGGCTGCGCTGCGGGAGGCCCATGGCAAAGACGGCAAGGTTCTGGCCATCTGTAATGTGGTCGAATCTTCTATTGCCCGGGAGAGTGACGGTATCATCTATACCCACGCCGGTCCGGAAATCGGCGTAGCCTCAACCAAAGCCTTCACGACCCAGCTGATCGCTCTCTACCTGTTCACGCTCCACCTCGGTCGCGTGCGAGGGACCCTCGACAAAGATGTCAGACGGCAAATGTTGAGCGAACTGGTTAGTTTGCCGCGCAAGGTCGAAGAATGCCTGGAGCTGAATGAGGCCATAGAGCAAGCCGCACATGGTTTGATGCATGTTAGTGACTTCCTTTACCTTGGTCGAGGCAACCAGTACCCGATTGCGTTGGAAGGTGCCCTCAAACTCAAGGAGATTTCCTACATCCATGCCGAAGGTTACCCTGCGGGAGAGATGAAGCATGGCCCGATCGCGTTGATCGATGAGCAACTACCAGTTGTTGTGATTGCCCCGCACAACGACACCATGGAGAAGGTGGCGGCCAATATGGAAGAGGTTCAGGCGCGTGGCGGGCGTGTGGTGGCAGTGACTGACCATGCTGCGACCGGGATCGCTGACAAGGCGGAAACTGTCCTGGTGGTACCCTCATGTATTGATGACCTGATGCCGGTGCTTACCTCAATTCCTCTTCAGCTGCTGGCCTATCACATCGCCGTCCTCAAGGGCACCGACGTCGACCAGCCGCGCAATCTCGCCAAAAGCGTAACAGTGGAG
>CAZXBD010000094.1:0-3080 GCA_964638305.1 uncultured Geobacteraceae bacterium
AGAGCAAGCCCTTGCCGCGTTGACACAATGGATAGACAAACAGGTCTCAGATCCTTCGGGGGCATTGAAATCGATATTGCGCCGCCGGGTACGTAGCAGCAACCTACTGGTGGCGTCTCATTTACAACAACCCTGCAATGCGCTACGGGAGATCGTTGAAACCATACTCGCTAGCGATTATGGGACACGGGAATTCGTCCGGCAGGTAGATGTGCGGTGGGGTGAACTGTACCAAGAGCGCCCCTTTTTTCAGAGGTCAGGACAAGCACCTGACCCGGAAGATGAGTACACCTATGAATCCGTGCGTCAGACCCTGACCTTGCTGCTCGAAAAGCTCCAGGAAGGTGAATAGCTAACGCCGACAATCTTCATTTTATATACAATGCCTCTCACCGTTTTTATAGCTTTATCAGTAAGAATAAGAAGGTTGATGTTGAAGATTCATCATCTAGTAACAGAAGAGGCAGTACTGTAAGTCACGCAACTGACACACTTTAAAGCAGCATCAGCGCCCCCGCTAACAATCAACTTCGCATTCCTGCAAAACCCTAAAACCCTCGCTCTTGACACACTCATCGCTGGTTTTCTCAGAAGTTAAGCCAGCAACAATTCATATATTCCCTCAGGATTTGTAAGACCACTCATTTATCAACACAGAACACGAACAGAGCCAATAATAACAAGCTTTCAGAACGCCATGCCCCGAAGTAAAACCGCGAACAATCCGATCAACAAGGCGTGGTTCAATCCCGCCACACGCCACACGCTACCCGATAAACCTTTGCAGCCTTGCTTTTTTGCGCCATAAACTTCATAATCGCCGCGTTTCTGAAAACGCGCTAATACGATTATGGGCCGACACTTGTTTAAATTCGTCAACAACCTCAAGATCCGCTGGAAGATGACTGTCGTCGTTCTGCCACTGGTGCTGATCCCGCTTTTCGTGGTCGGTACCGTGGTCGGCTGGATCGCCTATCGCCAGGCACATCTCGGCATCACCCAGACCAGCATGGATGATCTCGACCATCTGGCCGCATTCACCGTTGATCTTCTCGACGCTCATAACCAGCAGTTCCAGGTTTACCGCGAAGACAGGAAAGCCAACACCGAGCAGGAGTTGTCCAGCCTGACCAATCTCGCCTACAGCATGGTGGAGGCCCAGGACAGGCTTTACCAAAATGGTGAAATTGATCTTGCCAGCGCCAAAGACGCTGCGCGCAGGGCTCTGAAACGAGTTCAGGTTGGCGAGACAGGCTATATTTACGCTATGACCAGCAAGGGCGACCTGGCGGTACATATAGCCAGAGAAGGTGAGAACGTCTACGGCGAAACCGACGAAGACGGCAGGCTCTTCATCCGCGCCATGTGTATGGCGGCAACCAAAACTGCACCCGACAGTCTCCTGACAATCGTCTATCCCTGGCGCAACGCAGAACTTGGCGACAGCACTCCCAGACAGAAGATGGCTGTTTATCGCTACTATGAACCATGGGACTGGATTATTGCTTCAGGCGGATATTTGGACGAAACTTACGAGAACCCGGCCGTAGAGCAGAAAGCTTTTGCAGAATTGAAAGCGAGGATCAACGCCAAACGGGTCGGCCAGACCGGTTACATTTATTGCATGGACCGAAAGGGCACTCTGAAGATCCACCCTGAAGCCGAGGGCGAGAACATTCTCGCCGCGCAAGATTCGAACGGCACACCGTTCATAAAGAGGATGACAGAACAACGCGAGGGCTGGATCCACTACCCCTGGCAGAACCCGGGAGAATCACACCCCCGGCGCAAGATCGTCCGTTACCTTTATTATCAACCCTGGGACTGGATTGTTGCCGTCGGCTCGTACGAAGAGGAGTTTTACCGGGAGACCAACCTGATCAAAGGGCGAATCCTCAGCAGCCTTGGCGTTATTTCCATCGTGGTCGCTACGCTGGCCATACTAATGGTTTTTCTTGCCGCGAAGGTTCTCTCTGATCCAATCCGGCACATGACATCGGTCATCCGTGATGTCAAGCGCGGCCGCTTCCACCGCCAGATGGAAATCACCAGCCGTGATGAACTTGGTGAACTGGCCGTCACCTTCAACCGCATGACCAGCAATCTGCAACGCAACCGGGAACTCGAGGCCAATCTCGCGCAACAGGGCAAGATGGCGTCACTGGGAGTCCTTTCATCGGGAGTCGCCCACGAAATCAACAATCCGCTGGGTGTCATCCTCGGCTACGCCGGCTATCTTGAGAACAAACTCGACCCGGAAGATCCTAACCACCACTACATCCACGAGATCAAGCGCGAGAGCAAACGCTGCAAAAAAATCGTTCAGGATCTGCTCAACTACGCACGCACTCCCCGGCCTGAATTTTCTATGACCGACCTTAACCAGTTGCTCGACCAGATCATCAGTTTTGCGGCCAATCACACTGATATGCACGGCGTCGAGATAGTCAAGCAGTTTGCCGATGCCATGCCCTCCCTTTCAATCGACGGCGACCAGATCCGACAAGTCGCAATCAACCTGATTCTCAACGCCGGAGCCGCCATGACAAACGGCGGGCAACTCACCATCAGTACCTGTCGGGAAGAAGAGGACGCCGTTTTGATATTCACAGACACTGGCAACGGTATTGATGAGGCCGATATCGAACGAATCTTCGAACCTTTCTACACGACCAAGGACCGCGGTACCGGTCTCGGGTTGGCAATCACCAGACAAATTATCGAACAGCACCACGGCAGCATACAGATGACCAGTCGGATCAACCAGGGGACGACCGTCACCATTCGTTTGCCGCTGACACGGGAGGAGTTTTGATGGCTTCACAACGAATCATGCTGATAGACAATGAAATCGGCCTGTGTCGCATGATGGAAGCTGTGCTCAAGGACCAGGGATACCAGGTCAAGAGCTTTACACGGCCAGTTCAGGCGGTCGCGGAATTCAGCGCCGGAGACTATGATCTGATCATCAGTGACATCAAGATGCCTGAAATGGATGGGCTTGAAGTGCTGCAGCATGTGCGTAATCGCGATCCCGAAGTTCCGGTTATCATGATCACGGCCTATGCCACGGTGGAGAT
>CAZXBD010000095.1:0-22437 GCA_964638305.1 uncultured Geobacteraceae bacterium
TCATAGCCTTTAAGATATGACAGAGGTAAAGAATCTGGCCCTGTGCTTGCGGGCCTTCCTGAGAGTGGCCTTTTGTAGCAAAAGGCATAACACACAAAAAGCAACAGCAACCTGAATCATAGAGGACCACAAGGGCCTCGGGGATAACTGGGGATATGTAGACAGTTTAAGATTCATACCTATGACACTTGCCACCATCAATCCCCGAGCAAGACATGCCCAGCGCAGCGCCAAGCTTTCTTTTGCTTCGTTTTCTTTGTCGCTACAAAGAAAATGACGTTGCTGTCGGGCAACCCCGACGGTTTTGGTTTTGTCCTTAGCTTGCAAAATCCAACAAAAAGAGCAACAGATTAACGATCTGTTACTCTCGGGAGTTTCTCTCCTCTCCAACTTCAATCTTTGAGATGAGACTGAACTTTGTCAGCAGACTGAGGGCCCTTCAATTGAAAGGCCCTTTTTCATTTCTACACCTAAAAGATATAGCATCAGACTTTAAGTTTGTAGTCCTTTTGTCGGTATTCGTCCTAAAGCAATTCGTAAAAACTTGGCTTAATGAATCGGAAGGACGCAACGAACTGATCCATCACGACAAACTCTGCAGTGTCAAAGTCATCCGATGCAGGCCGCCATTGATTCATAAAGAACGCCACTACCCGCTCACCACGACGCATAAAAACGACTTTGGCTCTTACTTTGCGTTTACGCACAGGCTCTTCACCAACAATCACTGCAACCAGGGCTTCATGGCCGTTGACGACCGTTGAACTGAGATCCGGCTCAGCAAAGACAACACGTGAGGCCCAGAGGTAGCGCTTGAAAAATTCCCGTGAGCGCTCATCCAGGTCTCTGCTGAAGCCGAAAGGATCTTCGGCGTAGGCCAAAGAAGACTCGCAGGGATATTCACCGGGTAACAGACCTTCGCACGATTTGAAAAATGCCAGTGAGAGGTCCGTTTCGTTGAGGTCAATTGTCACCCAGGGAAAGGTTGGAGGAGTAAACTGGTACTCGTCAAGCCAAACCACCGTACCATCAGCCTGAGGTTCACCGGTACAGGAGTCGTTGTTGGCTGCATAATGAGGCGAGCAGGCTGACAACAAGATCAAAACTGCAAGAATGGCCAGGGTTTGCAAGTGAAGTTTCACCCCTCCCCCTCCTCTTCGTGAAGCATTTTGAGTTGAGTTAGAATCTCGCGGTAATCGGGCGAACCATTACGCATGTAACGAATGGTTCCCCACTTGTCGATGATCACGGTTTTACGGAAGAACATTGGAGAGCCGTCTACGAGCGTACCGAACCAGAGCCCCATATGACCAACCGGGTTGGAGAAGAGAGGAAAGGTCAAGCCCAGGCTATCGGCCCAGTATCCGAGGGTTTTAACATTGTCACGGCTGACGCCCGCGACGCGGGCGTTGAAGCGGTCATAGAGATACAAGTTTCTCTGGTGACCCTCCATTTCCCCCGTTCAGACAGGGGTGAATGCAGCCGGGAAGAAAGTCAGGACAAGATGATGTCGACCGTAATAGCCGCTGTCGTAGTCAGCCAGGTTATCCTGGCTGGTGGCCAACGAGAAGGTCGGTGACCGATCGCCAACCTGTTTAATCGTGTCGTTACGAGTTGTTGCTGCTTGTACTGGCAGACTCCATGCAACCGCCAGACCGATGATTACAGCGAAGCACGCTACTGTGGAGAAGTATTTTCTCATAGACGAGACCCTTACTCTACTTTGCCTTCTGATCTTCGATCAGTCGGTGAATCTCGTCGGCCAGTTCTTTGCTCAGCTCGGCGACAAGTTGACTCTCTGCCTTGATCAGAGCCGCATAACTAGCCCCTTCCAATGGCTGCCGGTAATCACTTTTCCCTGCGGCCAGGAGGTTCTTGCCATCAGAATCAGAAATCGCCCAACGAGCACTTAGAACAGCATCACTATTCAAATCCCCATCCAGTCGTATTACGATAACTGCGACCCGATACTCCGGCTTGAAATGATACAACCAGGGGAAGAAACCAATCTTTTCTATACCGAGCAACAGCCCGAGGTTATCACCTAACACAGCCGTTGCGTCTTTTTCCAGAACCCCCGCCCAGCGATTGAATTCGTCAAAAGCATATTGATTGCCATGTTGACGCGTTGCAATTTGCGAACGTTTCAAACTATCCGGAATTGTAACGGGCCCGACTCCCAGGTTAACGTCCGGGAGAGAAACAACGGCCTGCACTTCACCAAGCTGCTCCATGGTCAACAAACTGTAATATGTCACTTCGGGCGCTTTGCGTCCGATACAGCCAGAGAGCACAAGTGTGACAATAAATATCAATAGCCATTGATTACTTTTGCGAACAGAATATCCGATCATTTTTTATCTCCCTCTTTACCAAGAATCAACGCTTGAGGATCACGTTCCAGGTATTCAAGTAGTGACCGGATCGACCGGATCGCCATTGCCATCTCGCTCGTCACCTGACGAGCGTTGTAGTTCAGTGCAGAGTCGGGGCCCAATGTTGAATTTATGCCAGACATCGTCTCCTCAAGTTCTTCAAGCGCGGCATTAACCTTGGGGATCGTGTCCTTATTGATATTGCCCGACATGACCTTGATCTCATCCAGTGTCTTGGTCAGAGACTCGACGGCGGCCTGCAATTCCTTGCCGATCTTGTCAAACGGCACTTGCTCAACCTTTTTGAGGATATTGTCAACTCGATTGACAATCTGCTCAAACGGCGCAGGGATAGTCGGGAAAACCGTATAGCCATGCTCAATCCTAAGCTCTGCCGGTGGCGCATCTGGATAATTTCCGAGGTCAACATAAAGCTGACCAGTCAAAAGATTACCCGTTTTTAACTGAGCGCGGAAACCTCTTGCGACCAGCTCCTTTGTCTGCTTGTCATCCCTCGCCCTGTCTTTATCAATCTCTTCAAGTTCTTCAACTTTTTCTTCACCACGGACAACTTCACCTTCTTCTGTTACCAGAGCGTTCAAACGTTCAGGTTCGAGATAAACCAGAACAGGTATGCGGAACTCGAGATCGCTCATGTCAAATTGCAGCTCAACCTTGACAACTTCGCCAACCTTGATTCCCAGGATCTCAACCGGAGCTCCTGGTGACAGGCCGCGGACACTCTGGTCAAAATACATCCTGTAATATTCTTTAATGTCGTAGGTCTCTTCGTTACTGGCATCCCGGTTCTCGAAAAGGTCGAAACCCTGGTTCTCTTCAGCCTGCTCACCCGGTTGTGCATGCTCGCGCAGGTCGAAGGCGACCCCTCCCAGCATGATTGAAACCAGGGATTGCGTATCCATCTTGATGCCAGTAGCGTCCATGGTAAAATCGACGCCGCTAGCGTTCCAGAAACTCGTGTTTTCTCTGACCTTCTTGTGAAAAGGGTCGTCAATAAAAACTTTAAAAAGAACAGCCTCAGCAGTTTCATCAAAATCGTAGTCAACCACCTTGCCAACCTTGATACCACGGTAGTAAATAGGCGAGCCTTGATCGAGTGATCCAAGTTCTGCTGATTTGAGAATAAAATGACGGCCGGGAAGATCGGAGGTTAAAATCGGCGTCTTCTCCAGCCCTTTGAAATGTTTTTGTTTTTCGCCTTCAGTTGACGGATTGCACCCAATATAAGCACCTGACAACAGGGTTCCCAGACCAGAAATTTCACCGGCGGCCACTTTAGCACGGACCACCCAGAATTGGGTTTTGTCTGTCAGGTACAGATTGGAATGTTTAGTCATCTCAACGGTAACAATAACACCTGCTATATCTTCACTTAGCGCGATGTCCGTCACCTTGCCAATTTCGACATCCTTGAATTTAACCGTGGTTTTACCCGCCACAAGACCATCGGCGGTTTCGAAGGAGATTGTAATCTCCGGCCCCTTTTCAGACATTGCCTTGAAGGTCAGCCAGCCACCAATCAACAAAGCGATAATCGGCACTACCCAGATGATCGAAAAGCTGCGTTTGGTCTGCACCTGCGCTTCTGGAGCCCGTTCTACATGATTCATTCCGGAATCCCCTTCATTCATGATTTATCCTCCACAACATCCCAGATCAACCGCGGGTCAAAACTCTCTGCAGCGATCATGGTGGTTACAACAACAGCAGCAAAATAGATGGCCGCCGGTCCGGCTTCGATATCTGCCAGAAAGCCGAGCTTGACCAGGGCGACGAGAATGGTCACTACATAGATATCGAGCATCGACCAACGGCCAATCGCCTCTGTGAATCGATATAGCCGGGTGCGGTCTTTGGGACGTTTTATCGATTTGAACTGTACAGAAAGCAACAGGTAGATCAGGATGGTAAATTTCAAAAACGGTACAAAAACGCTCGCAGTAAAAATAACCAGGGCGATTTCCCAGGAACCATGCTGCATAAAATAGATCACACCGCTCATAATGGTATCAGCCGACACGCTGCCCAAAGCTGAAGTGATCGTCATCGGCAAGACGTTAGCCGGGATGTAGAAGACCATGGCCGCAATCAACAGGGCCCAGGTTCGCACAAGGCTGTTCGGCTTGCGTTGTTGAAGTTCCTCGCCGCAGCGTGAACAAAGAGCCGTTTCATGTGCAGCTGTTTTTGGCTTACGACTGAGCAGGTGGCAGGCCTGGCAACTGACCAGACCAAGTTTGCGGGCCGAGGAGTGAGTCACATTCATGAGTCCTCTCCGAGTTCTTCCCAGACCATATGCTCATCCACCGCAGAAAGCGCAAAGTTCAGAACAAAGATCAGTATGCCGAAAGCGATAACGGCCAACCCCGGTATGATCGTTGCCATCTTGCCCAGTTTGACAATGGAAACAAGAATACCGAGCATGTAGATCTCCATCATGCTCCACGGTTTGACATGTTTAAAGAGTCGAAACACAGGAATCGCGTATTTGACCCTTACATTCAGTTTCATGGGGACAAAGACATAGAGTAAACCGAGCATTTGCAGAAGTGGAATTATGACACAAGTCAGCAGGACCAGGGCTGCGAGAGGGATAATCCCCTGGCGGTAAAGCAGCTCAATCCCGGTGAGAAGGCCAGTTTCATTACCGATCGGACCATTCTTCATGGCCAGAAACGGAAAAGAAACCGCGACAACATAGAGCACCAAGCCAGCGAAGGTCCACGCCAGCGTGCGGTCTATGCTGTCAGTCTTGGACTTGAAGAGGACACAGCCACAACGCACACAGACCGCTGCCGCGCGACCTGGCATGGCAGGTATCTCGTGAATCAGGTCACATTCGTGGCAGGCAATCTGATGCATTGTCCACATGCCTCACTAGCCGAAAGAAAACAGGACAAGAATAGAAATAATAATATTAAGTGCTTTAAATAACAAAGAAAAGATTAACCGGAGAGTAGCCCAAGATCAAACATAAAAAAGCAATGTCGCTAATTTCAGGTGATTTTTTTCGTTATTCGGCTTCTTGACTTACTTGCCGGCCATATCAGTGCAGTGGTAACCGTAGCTTTTAATGACTTTACAGGCGCTGAGGGAGCGCAACGCTCCGGCATGGGCCAAACCTTCAATATATCCGGTAAACAGGACATCATTCCACTTGGGATGGCCGTTATTTTTAAGTCTTTCCTCGTTGACTCGCAGAGCAAAATGGACAGAACCAACCAGGTCATTCGCAAGCCCCTCCTCCTCGTGGATCATGGTCGCCAGGACCGAGCGTACTGCATAGGTGACAACCTCATTCTCCATCCATGGGTAGTCGTCCGGCCCCAGGGAGGCCCGCGAGTAGTATTCTTTAGATTTGTCGAAGCTGGACAAGGCCACTATTTCGAGACCTTCCTGACCAACCAGTAACGGATAAGGTTTGCCGGCGGTGACAATCACCAGGTCAATCGAACCGGCCCTGAGCTTATCAAAAGAGCTTTCATAATCATCGTAATCATATTCAAACTGTTTGCCATAGGAGTCTTCTAGCACCGAAGCTGTCAGGCAGGAGCCGCTATTTTCGGGACCACAGCCAACCACGAAACTTTTCTGACTGGAAAAGTCAAGGCTCCTGTCACGGGCTTTAATCAGATGAATCTCTTCCCGGTAGAGAGGCATTACAACGTGAATATCATCATTTATATTTACAGCGGTGTTGCGGTAAAGGTTCTTTGCGGCCGTTATGAAGGCATCAACCTGAAAGATGGCAAACTCCGTATCGCTGTTAAAAAGGGCGACAATATTCTCCCAGGAACCAGCCGAAGGGACAACCTTCAGGTACACACCGGTGCTGTCGGTGACTGCCGAGGCTTCCTGTCCTATCTGGTAGTAGGTCCCCTGCTCTGAACCTGTCATCAGGCGCAATTCGACGGCCAGAGCAGTTGAGACAAACAGACAGGAGATTATCACGACTAATATAGTTTTCTGCATGTGGGGCTCCCTGTGGATTCAATAACAAATAAGTAATGATGAAAGCAATGGAAGCCAGAATACAGGCTGATCAAATGGCAATTCAACTTAAAAATATATTTTCTCTAACGATGGATAACCCTGGCGACGAAGAGTTCTTTTCCAATTTTTGCAAAGAATTAAGGCGAGGTCTGAATCCCTCTCTGGTTTGTTGCAATCATAGCAATGACTGCTATAATGTTGCTGGAATTACAGCCTTTATCTTATTGAATATACAAACTTATTGACGTTATTGATACTTACTGATTTTTTTAAAGTGCACCTTAATAACTTTCCCCGAGGAGGACTAAAATATGAAATTAGCGCATTTTTTGTCGATTCTGACCATTGGCGCAGTGCTGTTGGCAGGCTGTTCATCAACAACTATCGACGGTTCCTGGAAGAGTCCTGACTATACTGCCAAGGTAAAGAAAGTCTATATCATCGGTATCGCCAAGAAGGACACCAATCGCCGCATTTTCGAAGACGAATTCGACCGTCAGTTGGCGGCCCACGGGGTAACAGGTCTTTCCAGCTATAAAGATATGCCCAAAAGCGAAGAGATTGATGTTGCCCAAATCACGGCTTACGTCAAGATGAATGGAGCCGACTCGGTTCTCATGACCAATGTTACCGGCAAACGTACCGAAGAAGTAGTCAATCCCGGGAGGATTTCGAGCTATGGTTCGGGGCCTGATTATGGAAGCCGACGCGGGCGCGGTTACTATGGTAACTACGGCAGCTACTACAACCAACGCAGAGATGTTGTCTATCAACCCGCGACCGTTACTGAGTTCCAGATAGCCACCGTTGAAGCCAACCTTTACGACGCAAAAACGACTGAACTGATCTGGTCAGCACAACTGGAAACCGTCGTAGATAATAATATTGAGAAGCTGCTAACTGAATTTATAGAAACGGTCATCAAGGATATGGACAGTAAAGGCCTGCTCTGAAAAGGTCTTGTCTCTATTAGATAAAAAGAGGGGTCAGGCAATTCGCCTGGCCCCTCTTGTACATAGTGAAGTAAAAACTTGGGATTCGAAGTTTGATTCACGACCCTCTCATCACTCTTCAGAAGAGACGGACTCTCTTACGATTCCATAAAGTTTTCATTTAGAAAGTTTTGGACTTCAAGAATGTTTTCAAGATCCAGGAACTCGATTCCCATTCCAGCAGGCAGGGATGGCTCGGTAGGGGAATCGTCAGAGTTCACCCATGCAACACGCCCGCGGCAGCAGGTCGGATTGACATGTCCCGGGAGAAAAAACTTCAGCTCAAGTTCCTCACCGGGAGCCAGAGGTTTCAAGGTCTCAAGAAACAGCCCTCCGGCACTTAAATTCACAGAAAAGTCGGTAAAAAGTTCCTGCTGGCCATGCAGTACTTCCATTTTCACCGAAGTTCTCGCACTTTTACGTTCGGGCACTTGGAGAAATTTACGCGCAGTCTCAATAAAAGCCTGACGATTGAGCGGTTTAAAGACAATGCCATCGCACCCTGCACTATGGCATTTCTGTTGCTCCTCTGCCTGGTCAGCACTCGTAACCATCACGATCGGAGTTTTGCAAAGGTCAGGATTTCCTTTTACCAATCGGCAGCATTCGTCTCCATCCATTTTGGGCATGTAGAGATCCAGAAATGCCAGGTCAGGTTTATGCCGAGCGATCAGGTCATATGCTTCCTGGCCATTTTCTGCCACAAGAATTTCCACCTCTTCACGTTGCAGAAAGCTTTTCCCCAACTGTATAAAGAGGTTGACGTCATCGGCGAGAAGAACCTTTCGTTGAACAGCCAATACCTTTTCTCCTTAATCTGGATAAATTTTAACTTTGAGTCAATCTGCAACAGCAGCTGACGGATGACTAAAACGGGAACAGATTATTCTCCCAGAGTGATCTGAAGAATAGCTTTCAGCTGGCCTTCCTTCACGGGTTTACAGAGAAATGTCGACACGCCGATTTCTTTAGCCCTGGCAATTTTTTCGTCATCGTCATCACCAGAAAGCATAACGATTGGCACAAACTTGCAATTTGGGATCAATTTTGCCTTTTTTGTGAATTCAAGCCCATCCATAACCGGCATATTAAGATCAGTAATAATCATATCGTATTTGGTAGACTCAACATGCTTACAAGCATCAATCCCATTGTCTGCTGTGGTTACATCATAGTTGAACTCACGCAACAGATCACACAGAACCTTACGCATGAACATAGAATCTTCCACAACAAGAATTTTCTTCTTCACAATTCCCCCGCAAATCAGGCTGCAAGCTTATTCATTCGACATTTCTTAGTTAGATTGTGGCCCCGTCTGGATGACAATGCTGATGAAAAACATAATTACCGGCAGGCATGCAGAAAATATCCCAGACTAATTCAGCTGTCAACGATCTAACCTGCAATAGTGCAAACTTCAGGTATTTTTTGTGGCGACCAATAGCAATTTCACCGAATTGTGTTATTAGTAACTAATAGCCCTCTGCTGCCTTTGCTTTCCCCTCCTAATAAGGCACAGAGATTTTGCCCCGCTCCTCCCCCCTCCTGCGAGTGGGGCTTTTTTTGTTTAAAATCTAAATCACAGCTTTACACAGAAACCAAACATAAGCACACAAGGAGTGGTTGTTCGTCTAGAGGCTTTTTCATGGCAAGAGGAGAGAGAACTGACTGTTCCCTCTCCCCTTGTATTGATTGAAAAAATATATTGCAGTCTGTTGCGGACAAAAACCGGCCAAGCTTTTAAAGCTTAGTTAATACCGGCAACGAATCCTACAACCCGACGGTTTTGTTTGCGTCCTTCAGCAGTGTCATTACTGACAACCGGAGCGACCTCACCGTACCAGAACATTTCGACTCGGCTTGCATCAATCTGAAATTTTTCAGCAAGATAAGCGCCAACAGCTGCAACGCGTTTATGCGACAAGGCAAGGTTGTATTCTTCAGGGCCCTGGCTGTCTGTATGACCTGCCAAAACGATATAGCTGTTTGGGTTTTGCAGGAGGATTTCCCCAACAGTATTCAACTCATCGGTAAACTCGATTTCGATCTCCGAGTTATCAAATCCGAAGAGAACCTGATCCAGTTTAAAGCCAATGATTTCATTGCGAGCTTCAGCCGAGACAATATAGGCTTCTTCGATTGCAAAGACGGAACCGGTATAGACTTCCGGGCGATTTATAAGGCTTTCCAGAGTATGAACTCTGGAGGATTCATTGATTGAAGCAACCGCCTCCATGAGCTTTATCCGAGTCTCAACATCTGTGGTGCTGATAAGCTGGAAATCTACATCATGCTTTTGAGCAATTTTTTGTGCCAGAGCGAGAGGACTTTCAGTGGCTCCGTCGTCGCTATGAGTGGCATCTGTAAACAAAAACACTACAGTACGACCTGAAAGGTTATCCAGCAGTGAGCTGAGTTTTCTCATGGCATTAACCATCAAGGTCGGGCCACTTGCTTCTTCAGGGAGCTGATCTGCCGCGGCCAGGAATGCAGTCTTGTTGAACGGTTGCATTTTATAAAATTCGGAAGTCGTCACACCAGGGACAACCTTGGCAGGCGGTGTATAAGTGTACAAGCCAACATTCAGATCAGGAAAAGCATCCGGGAGTACGGCTGCCCTTTGTTGAACGAGCTTTTTGGCGGCCTGTAGCTTTGTGAGCCCACTACCACCGAAAGGCTCACCCATGGAACCTGAGCTATCGAACAAGATGACCACGTTGTCAGCGATCCGAACGAGGTTCTCCACTTTGAAAACTTTATTTACGATTTTAGTTTTGGTCACTGCCTCTACTGCTTGCGCCTCAGGTATGAGCCCGCTGAGAAACAGCGCTGCAACAACAGTAATCATTAAAGTGATTTTTTTACACACCATTCTGTTCTCTCCTTCTGGTTGGTTAGTTTTATACATTAGTTATAAGGTTGGCCAAGCCCCAATAATACCAACTCACGAAAAGCACACTGTGTACTCGAGTCGAGAGGCACTCTTACAAACTTAATGGGACGGACATAATTGTACCCGCCCTTGATAAAATGACATGTTTCAAAAATGCATTAACTGCCCTTTTCAGGGAGGCCAATAGATCCAGGAGTCTTTCTCAACAACATGCCAACTGTTTTCTATTAAATAATTTTACGGGTTATCAGGTAATTTCTCTCCACCTTAGTTAAGGTGGATTCTAACCTTTCAACCATTATGCGAGCTGCTGTTTACCGTGCAATCTCAAGCTCACGCTTCTTGGTATAGAGCATGCGGATCTGCTCGTACTCGAAAGGAGATCCGGAACCGTAATATCGAAATGGCATGCGCTTGCGCTTGTCGATAGCACTCACACCGGTGAAGACCAGGGTTGTCGTATCATCATCCACCCAGGCGGGAGGTCCGGCAACGGCAAAGGCCACGGTGTCCGTAACGAGACCAGTGGTGTCACGCAGATTGGATGGCCCGAAGATCGGCAGGACAAGGTACGGTCCATGGCCGACTCCGTAATGTCCCAGAGTTTGGCCAAAATCTTCCGGCTGACGACGCAGGCCCCAATGAGTTGAAGGATCCCAGAGTCCGGCAACACCAACCGTGGTGTTGATAACAAAGCGACTCAGGGTGATGCCGGTTTTTTTGAGTTTTAACTGCAGCAGATTATTGGTGAAATTGTTGAACTCGTAAACATTGTCAACAAAGCTGGAGACCCGATCCTCAAAGTAGTCCGGCATGATGAACTGGTAGCCTGCGACAACCGGCAAAAAGAGGTATTTGTCAAAGTAGTGGTTGAAGCGATAAGCGCCTCGATTAAAGCCCTCGATCGGGTCGTACACCTCGACATCCAACTCTGTCCCTTCAGGAACCAGGTCCACTTGCTGACGTATTGCCGGTTCAGTATCCGGACCCGTTTTGGGCAATGTCGTACAACCACCCAGAAATACAACGCTTAACAGAGCCACTAAAATAACCACTTTAAATTTATGTAATAACATCATTGATCAGCCCTCCTGCCCGGCAAAAAAGTCCACCATGAAATCCACCACATCCTGGTGGTTCATGTTGCCGCAATGCCCACCTGTTGGAAAAATTTTCGCCCTGTTTCCGAAAATCTGTTCAAGGTAACCGATTTCCCCTGGCGCCAGGATAATGTCGTCCTCGTTACCCAGCAGGCCGATCTTTCTGGCGCTTTTCAGGTAAGGCTCGATGCTACGCAACGACAGCCTCTTGATCATCTTTTCCTCGGTCAACGACGGATCACTTTTCTGGAAGAAGGGTAGAAACTCTCCCTTGAAGTAGTCTTCGAAACTGGTCCGGTTGGCGGCCACGTAATAGGGGGTCAGCGCCGTTGAGTTCGACATCTCGACATTCTTTGGCGTGATAAACCCTCCGCCTTTCATGACGTCAGACGCAAAGATCATGCTCGCTGAGTCGGTGCGAAAAGAGATTCCAACCAGCGCAGCCAGGAAGTCTTCACGGGGCGGGAAGCGCTTGTAGGCTTTATAGATATAATCGCCGTTCAGTTCGAAATAGCCCATCTTCTTTTCGGCTTCGGCCAGCTTTTTCATGACATTATCAAACCAGGCATCGAAGTTATTGACGCCTCCCGGGATGTTTTCGAGCATCCCATCGAGGATGTTGACAGAGGTATAGAGATTGACTGGTGGGTTGATCAAAAGAACGCGCTTGAAGTCAAAAACTTTTTTCTCCTCATCGAGCATCGAGACAAAGGCCGACTGGATGCCGCCGAGACTGTACCCGGTCAGGTGGTAGCCAGAAACTTTGATGTCGTCTTTTACCTCTGCCATGGCCAGTTGCATCACGTTGTAGAGATCCTTGGCGTCCTCACGTAGATTGCCTGGTGTCATGGTGCTTGAAGCATTAACAATAAAGTTCATGTGGGTTGGCGAGGTGATCGAAATGACATGATAACCGGCCTGGTACAAGGCCTTCTGCATGTTGAGCATTTTAGGTGAATTATGTCGGGCCCCGGTGCCGGCAATAATGAAGATCAAAGGGGCTTCTTTTTTCTGGTAGGTCAGCGAGCAGATCAGCCCGTCTTCGTACCAGAAAACTTTCGGGATTTCACGTTCAGGGAACGGGTAAACCTTAAAGGTCTTGGTAGGCACTTTATCAGGGATGTCAGCATGGTAATAGGGCGGCAGCTCCATGACGGTGGCTTCCAATGGATTGACATAGGGGTAGAAGTACGGTTTGTCTACTGCTATTGCAGCAGCCGGTAGTCCCAGTAACAGGGATAACACAATGCTCGTTAACCAAGGTCTCATGATTTCCTCCATGGCTGATATATCAATTTGCTAGACATTTTCATCGGCATTTAACGCAGCAACCCGGCTTCTTTGAAATAACGCTCTGCGCCAGGATGCAGAGGAACAATGAGTCTCGTGGACAACTTCTCAGGAGTCAGATTGGCAAAGGCCGGATGCTGTTGTTTGAACAGATCAAAGTTCTCAAAAACTTCTTTGACGATATGGTAGACGACTTCTTCATCCGTATCAGAATTGCAGAACAAGATCGCCTTGACGCCTATCGTACGGACTGGTTCCTTGTTTGCTATCTCCGTGTAATAATCGATCGGGATGACCCTTTCGACGAGATCCTCTCTTTGGTTAGTCATGGAATCAATTAATTCCTGACCCGGTGCAACGATCATAATTTTGCGGTCGCCGTGCGAGGCTTCTTTAACGGAGAGGTTGGGATGACCGACCGTGTAGAAATATGCATCAATATCACCTTGTTGCAGGCGTTCGGTGGCTTCGTAGGTTGGCCTCTCACTAATGGTCAGGTCCTTGTCCATGTCCAGGCCAACAGAACTGAGTATGCTTCTGGCCTGAATGTTGTCTGTCGAACCAAGTTCACCAATATCAACCGTCTTGCCTCTGAGGTCCTGCAGGGAATTAATGCCAGCGTCAACGGCCGCAACGATCGTAAAGGCCTCCGTGTAGAGGCCAAGCACGCTCCGCAATTTATCCTGTGGTGTGTCTTGCCAATAGTGCTCGCCGTTCTTGGCAAAATAGAGGGCATTCGCTTGCGCGATGCCAAAGCTGGCCAAACCGTTTGCAACGTCATCGATGTTGGAAATAGAGCCCTCTGATGCTTCAGCAATCAAACGGAGATTGTACTTTTTAAGCTTTCTGTTGTGCATTTTGGCTACGGCACTGCCTGCCGCGTAATAGACCCCTGTGACATTACCGGTTTTGATGGATTGCATTGGTTCATCGAAGGCGAGTGACGTAGGCGGGGACATACAGACAGTGGAAGTTAACAGGAATAACAACACAAGTAGACGTGAGACACGTGACATCTGATCCTCCTTGAATAAGTAGACAATAAATGGAAACGATACAAATCGTTGGCCCCGTCATATCTTAACAGAGAAAAGAGCTAAGGCATGATTTTTTTTAACTGGAAATCAATAATTAGTCGTGAATTTTCCCGGACAACTGAATCTTGCCAGTCCAGGAGTATATTGAAGTATCCAAATAACAACGGGCTCGCACAAAAAAGAGGCCAGGCGAAAAAGCCTGACCTCTCGTTATAATTGGAGCGGGAAACGGGATTTGAACCCGCGACCTTCAGCTTGGGAAGCTGACACTCTACCACTGAGTTATTCCCGCGAATGAAACTTGATTATTTTCGAAATCCACAACGGCAATTTGTGGGGCGGTGAGAAGTGAAAAAGGACAATATTCTCGACTGAGGTGGAATCAGGAAAAGTGCCTGCCGCACAATTACGACAGGCGCTTTAAATCAATCATACGAAACAATCAAAGAACAGACTTAAGTGCTTCGCAGAGGCGATCCATATTGTCATGCGTCAGCCCGGCGACATTGATACGACCGGAGTCGACGATATAGATAGAGTACTTCTCACGCAGCTGCTTAACCTGCTCCTTGGTCAGACGGGTGACACTGAACATGCCACACTGCTCTATGATCGGTGAGAAATCCTGTTCAAGGCCCTTTTCCTTGAGGGTCTTGACCAACAGATGACGCATCTCGTTGATCCTGTTGCGAATATCGGCGACTTCCTCGATCCACCTGGCTTTGAGTTCTTTATCGCTCAATACGGTGGCTACAATCTGCCCGCCATGAGAGGGCGGATTCGAATAGTTGTAGCGGATGCGCAGTTTAACCTGACTCATGACCGTAGCAGCTTGATCAGCACTATCGGCAACCACCGTCAGGGCTCCGGTTCTTTCGCGGTAGAGCCCAAAGTTTTTCGAGAAGCTCGAACAGATGAGCATCTGTTTGACTTTTTTGGTCAGTTCGAGCAGTCCGGCGCGGTCTTGCTCAATGCCGGAGGCCAGCCCCTGGTAGGCAAAATCGACCAGAGGCAGAACGCCCTGTTCGGCAAGCAGATCACCGACCCGGGCCCACTGCTCCGGTGTCGGGTCGATCCCGGTCGGGTTGTGGCAGCAACCGTGCAGAAGAATAATATCCCCTTTCGGGATTGTCTTGATCGACGCACACATGGCGTCGAAATCGAGCCCATTGGTTACGGGATCACGGTAATCGTATTTTTCGCAGGTGAGACCAGCTGCTGTGAAAATGGTGTTGTGGTTGGCCCAGGTCGGATTACTCAGCCAGATCTTGGCCCCCGGATGCAGTGTGTGCAGGTAGTCGCCGGCCACTCGCAAGGCTCCTGTGCCGCCGGGACATTGCGCCGTCGCAGCGCGTTTGCTGGCGATGATCTCATGTCCTTCTCCGAACAGCAGCTCCTGTACCTGTGTGCAATAGATAGCGTCACCGGTCATCGGCAGGTAGCCCTTGGAGCTTTCCTGTTCAAGAATGCGTTTTTCCGCTTCTTTCACCGTTTTCAGAACTGGTGTTTTGCCTTGAGCGTCTTGATACACGCCGACGGTAAGATTGATCTTGTCAGGATTGGGGTCCGCCTTGAACATTTCAGTCAAGCCGAGAATCGGATCTGGGGGAGCAATTTGTACCTTCTCGAACATTCCGGGTAACCTCTCTTGATGGGGTCTAAAGAGTCAGGCCAATCGGTCTAACTCTCTGTTATTATTGGAGCGGGAAACGGGATTCGAACCCGCGACCATCAGCTTGGGAAGCTGACACTCTACCACTGAGTTATTCCCGCAAACAGGGCGTGATTATAGGGCGTTAAAAATCGGGTTGTCAATCCATATTCTTATAATGACGGAGTAGCAGATTATGGGCATCCACCTCACTCTTGACCTCACCCGAAATTTCAGCATCTCTAACCAGCGAAAGAGCTATTGTCATTTCAGGGCCATCCTGCAAGCATAATTCTGAACGCAACCAATGACCACTGACAAAGTCATCCGGTGGCTCTCCTTCTAAAGAATCAACCAAAGGTACCCACGATGCTATCAAATTGATATGATGATCCGATCCCAGAACTGCAAGGAACAATAATAATATTTTGGGATCAACATTAGTTTTGCGAGTCCACCACGCAAAGGCACGCTCGCTATGGTAGACAGTGGAAAGATCCTCCAGCCCCCTAACTCCAATGGCAGCAAGACCTCTGATATTCTTCTGGGCTCTCCGACTCAACATCCACTCATCTGCAAGTCTGGCAGGTAAGTTTTGATCGATCTGGACGAGCATCAATGTCCACAAAATAAGAGTTTCACAACTCAGTCCCTGTTCAACTTCATTGGCAAACCAGCCGTCAATGTTTGGGCACTGTCGTTTTAAAACACTCCACCTGATACGACAGGTCTCAAAAAGATCAACGACATCCTCAGTTACGGATGAATATTCCTTACTAAACAGATAGTTGCCTGCCAGGCTTGAAGAAAGCAGGCGAAGTCCTCGAGAAGCATTGTTGCTGGCAAAAATACTCCAAATCTCCTGCCTGATACGTTCATCGGCAACCCGATAGAGACTCATGACCTCGCATTGCATATTGTATAGAGTTTCTTGCTCCGGCTCGACACCAAGCACGGTTACATGACGAATGCCTTTAATAATACGCAAAGGATCACTTATAAATGCCCTGTTGCTAGCCATGCGCAGCACGTTATTTCGTAAATCATCCAACCCACATAAAGGATCTACAAGTTCATGTTCTGTAGAATCAGTTGATAAAGTAATGGCCATTGCGTTGATAGTGTAATCACGATCAAGCAGGTCCTGACCAAGGCTTGGGGCTCGAAAAGGAGCAAAATCGAAATCAGGGATGTTCACATCAGCATTGAAGATGACTCTGCTTTGCCTACGGTCTTTATCCAGCCAAAACCAGTTGCCATTCAACTGCCTGGCAAAATTCTTCGCTAGTTGGGTTGGATCATCAGGAAAGATAAGGTCCACATCTTTAATCGGGCGTCCGAGTAGAGCGTCACGAACTGCTCCGCCAACAATATATGCGCCTAGGTTCCTGCATAATGAGGCGAGCTTTTTGACGTGAGGCAAACTCAGCAGGACGTCATGGACGTGATCGGCATCAACAAGCATATGGGCTCTCTGGCAGGTAAGGATTCAAAGATGTGACAACCGAAGAATAAAGGCAAAGAGAGGGCCCTGCAACATAAAACCAATAGAGGCACGTCTACTGCATGGCTCTGGCAGCTGTTACTTTTGTGTGTTACGGTCAATGATTATCAATGACAAAATCGCCGAAATGGACGAACTTGCTTTACCCCTATTCAGGCCATCATATATGCTTTTTGTACAGGTGATACTACCGGTTTTCCTGATTGCAGCAACAGGCTTTTTCTTTGCGCGCAAGTCCGGGGCCGACCTGCAATCACTGGCAAACAGTGTCCTCTACCTGTTCGCTCCATCACTGGTTTTTTCCGCGTTGATAAAAAGCCACGTCGAATCTGACCTGTTAGGACGGCTGGCGCTTTTCATGGCCCTCTATACGGCGCTCTTCTGTCTGCTGGCTTTTTGCACGTCCCGCTGCTGTAAATTCGACAACGACACGACAAGGGCCTTCACCCTGACAACGTCGATGGTGAATATAGGCAACTTTGGACTGCCGCTGGTCTTTTTTGCTTACGGGGAAGCATCTCTGGATATTTCTGTCGTTCTGTTCGTACTTTTCAATATCCCCCTGGGTACCTTGGCAATAATAATCGCCCAGGGTCGGGGGGCTAAATGGCGAGAAGCTCTTGGCAATACCATGAAGATTCCGATATTTTATGGTGTCGCCCTGGCCATCTTGTGCAAACTGATCAACTGGCAACCGCCGGAATTTATCCTCCGTACCACAGACCTGTTGGGACAGGCTACGATTCCTGTCATGTTGGTCCTCCTCGGCATGCAGCTGTCACGCTCAAAGATTCGACAGAACTGGGGATTCTTCGGTCTTTCAACCGCGTTCCGTTTGCTGGTTGGGCCCCTGATCGCCGTTGCCCTTACCGGTCTACTCGGGTTTGACGGTCTGACACGCAAGATCGTTATCCTGCAGACGAGCACCCCTTCGGCAGTACTGCCGCTCCTCTACACTATCCGCTTTGGCACACGTCCTGATCTGGTATCGGGCACAATCCTGCTCAGCACCCTTTGCAGTGCATTCACCTTGACTGGCCTGCTCTACTGGTTAGGTTGATTTTGTTCGACTTGGAATTCAGACGAAAGACAGATTACTGAACGACCCGGGAAGCAACGGACAAAGTCTGGAACGTCACCTGGATTCCATACTCTTTGGCTACTTTCATGTTTACAACGAAGGCAACATCGCGGGGTACGTACATTCGGAGATCATCGGTTTTCTTGCCGGTTAAAATTTCCCCGGCCATTTCAGCAAGCTTTTTCCCCTGCTCCACAGCGCTGGTCTCCAGAACCATGAAAGCGCCTGCTTCAGCAGCGCTTGCGCGTTGACTGATAACCGGGAGTTGCCGATCGGAGGCAAATTTTAAAACCCGGTCGAGGTAGTTCCCTTCATGTTCACTACTCGCCAGAAACAGACCTTCAGCATCATCAGGAAGCCCTTCAAGGGGAGAGATGTGATCCTTCTGGTTTTCGACAACCAAAGGGACGATTAACACTCCTTTCCTTCTGCCGCTGTCTTCGAGAACTTTTTTCTGTAAATTACCTTCCGGGCTGTTGAGATCGTAAAGAACTGCCAGCTTTTGCGCCTTGGTCGTTTCAACAAAGTATTTAAAAAGTGTCTGAACAGGAGCATCTCCGCGGATTCCAGTCATATTGCGACCGGTGTGAGTTTTGCCTGAAACCAGGCCAAGACCTACAGGGTCGTACACATCGGCAAAGAGGGTTGGTATGGAAGGAGATTCAGCTTTTGCTGCCAGGGATGCAGCGGGACCGTAGGTGATAATCAGATCAGCATCCAAAGCCACAGCTTTTCTGACACTGTTGCGCAGGGACATGATATCAGCATTGGGTGCCTGCACATAGATTCGGCAATTCTCACCGCAGAAAGCTTGGGAACCATCAGTAAAAGCCGCTTGAATGTCCTGGTAACGTTGCTGGGAATTCGCCATAACTACGGCAATCAGAAGTTCATCCTCGGCAATAACATTTGACGAGGCAAGGAAACATCCGCCGAGTAAAAATAGACTGAAGAGGAAAAAGCTCTTCACCAAACCCCCCAGTTACGAAGCAGTAGAAGACAATTTAACGCTACCACCTCAGTAGCATGCTGTCACGTACGACCAACTACGCGAAAAAGCCACAGTTACCCAAAAAAGCTCACTTGATAAGGATAGAATGCAAGAAGCGTGGTAGTTCTTCTGACATTGAGAAATCCTATTAAAAGAGTGTACCCAGCACCACGCCGAGTGCTGAGAGTGGCCCCGTGTCACTAATGCCATCAACAGACTTTTCTACCTTGTGCAGGGTTGTTTTGGCATCACGATAGAGTTCATCATCGTTAACCAGACGCCCAATGGTACCGTCTCCATCGTCAATCTTCCCGGCAATACTGTTGATTCGTGCCATGCTGTCACGGACATTATTATAAAGGTCATCATCGTGCAGCATTTTGCCAAGAGATCCTTCGCCCTGGTTAACTTTTCCGGAAATTTCGCCGAGGTTGGCAAATGTCAGCGTGGCTTCTTCATAGAGACGGTCATCAACCAGCAATTTCCCCAGGGTGCCCTGCCCGGAGTGTATCTGATCCGAGAGATCGGCGAGATTTATCATGGTGTGATTGAGGTTGTCGTAAAGTGACGGGTCGTCTATCAATTTGCCAAGAGTTCCTTCACTGCTTTCGAGCCGGGCTAGCAAATCATTAAGGCGCGAGGACAAGGCTGTCATTTCATCATACAAAGCCGGATTATTGACCAGACGACCCAGTGTGCCCTCCCCTTCATCGATTTTGGTGACAATGCGCTCAAGGCGATTGACCGTCTCGGTAAGTGGTTCCCGGCTTTCAACAACCAAGTCGCCAAGCGGTCGGAGCACACGGTCCTGGTTACGATCGATATTGGTAATCAACTGGTCGAGGTTGGTAGGGTTTTCCGTGCGCACCTCACCACCGGGCTGCAATATTCCACTTTCCGGTGACCCAAAATCCAGCCCGAGAAACACTCCGCCCAACATATTGGTCTGTCGGATTTGCGCCAGGGTGTCTTCGCGGATGCTATCCTCACGGTTAACAAAAAAATCGACACGAACAGAGTGGTTCTCAATACCTATTTTATTGATCTTGCCAGCGTTAACACCAGCAATTCTGACCGGGTCACCCACTTTGAGGCCAACAGAAGAGTTGAAGCGGGCGAAATAAGCGTATTGATCTTCAAAAGGACGCCAGTCCTCGACAAACTCGATCATTACGGCCAGCAAAATCAGAGCTGCCAGAAAAAACAGCCCAACTTTCTGTTCTACTGACATAGCCATACTATTCCCCTTCCTCTTCGCCTTGAATACCTTTGGTTGTTGTGTAGATAAAGTTTCGCACAATCGGGTTCTGGCTCTTCTTGATCTCTTCAGGAGTGCCGATGGCGATAATTTGGCCATCATGCATCATGGCGACACGATCGGATAGATAGAGAGCAAAGTTGAGGTCGTGGCTAACGATGATTGTCGTCAGATTAACCTTCTCTTTCAAAGACATGATAACGCGGGCCAACTCGTCCGAGGTGACCGGATCAAGCTCTGCGGTCGGTTCATCGTAAAGAATCAGGTCGGGGTTCATCGCCAGGGAACGAGCGATCGCAACTCTCTTTTTCATGCCGCCAGAAAGTTCCGAGGTCAGCGATTCTTCTTTATCCGCAAGCCCTACAAGGCGCAGCTTCTCCTGGATAATACGTCGAATGCGGACTTCCCCACAGATCCGTTTTTCACGTAGCCAGAGCCCGACATTCTCGCCGACGGTCAAGGAATTGAAGAGCGCCGATGACTGGAATACCATACTGTAGCGATAATTATGCAAGGCGTCTGCTTTCTCGGCCTCGTTGACATCGTACCCATTGATGAGGATTTGACCGCTGTCTGCTTTCTCAAGTTTGACAATGTGCTTGAGAAGTAAACTCTTGCCTGTACCAGAAGGGCCGATAATCGAAAAAGTTTCGCCCGGCTCTATGACCAGATTGATATTTTTAAGAACCTGATTATCACCAAAAGACTTGCAGAGGTTTTCAATATGGATACTTACGCCCTGTGAGCCTTCGTAACCGATCTGACAGACATCCCCTTCGATAATGGCGGGGGCGAAACCGTGCGCAAGCTTGGTCAGAAAACCGCCCAGGAAATTACCGTGCTTTGAATGTTCGCCCGATGAAGTCAAAAGAATAATCCTTAAATCATGAAGCGGGTCAAGAGATAGTTGGCAATCATTATCAGCAGAAAAGAGAGGACCACCGAGCGAGTGGTGGACTCACCTATCCCACGCGCGCCACCCTTGGTCTTAAAACCGACGTAACATCCGACATGCGCGATAATGCCGCCAAAAACCATAGCTTTCAAAAGGCCTTTAAAAATCTCTTTGTAGCCCACGGCACGAATCATGTTGTCGTAATAGACAGATAAGGGCACATCGATCTTCGGATTAACCTCTGCCACAATACCACCACCGATAATACCAATGACCATTGAAAAGGCGACCAGCGCCGGCACCGAAAAGAGGCAGGCAATCAGCCTCGGCATGGCCAGGTATCGGACAGGGTTAATCTCAAGAGTCTTGAGAGCATCAATTTCTTCGTAAACCTGCATAGCTCCGAGTTCGGCGGCCATCGATGAACCGACGCGTCCGGCGACCAGAAGACTGGTCATAACAGGGCCGAGTTCCTTGACCATCGACAGGCCGACTATCGCGCCGATAGCCTCCTGGGTCCCATAGAGGGCCAACTCGGAACCTGTCTGCACGGAAAGAACCATACCGACAAAAAGGGACACCAGCATGGCAATAGGCAGGGTGCCGACGCCAATGATGCTCATCTGGCGAAAGATGCTGGTCAGGTTACGGGGAGCCTCCTTAAAATAATAAACCATCTCGCAAAGGAGATACAGCATCTCACCGAGCCCCTGAGCGAGATTCATTGTTTTAGTATGTAAAGAGTTAAAAAGGCTCATAAAGCTCTTATCCCATCGGGACGGTCAAGGGTGCATCCCAGCGTAACCCCCATGGCAGATAAAAGAAGTTAAGCTGTCTGCCAGCGTCGCTGGATCGATAGTGTAACAACCCCTTCAGAAACTTAACGTCTTTCTCGACTGCCGAGGTCTTGCGGTACTGAAATAGCGGGAAGAGTTCCCAGGCTACTCTATCTCCCTGTCTCTCATGCCAGTAAAGGTTCCAAAGCAGACTGACAATATGATTGCCCTGCCGATCCCATTTCTGCTGGTAAACGCGCCACAAAGGTGACCACAAACGCTCGATCGATTCGTTGTTGGGGAAAAATGGTTCAATCAACGAAAAAACATGCAGATGACTCACACCATTTGTCCGCCGGTAGCCGAAAAGAGGCCACAAGTTGATCAGGCGTTTTGATTCACCCAAAGTGAGTTTGTTCTCTTTTGTATCCGAATACAGAAAAAAGAGGACACGGTCCCGGCGACGTTCGATCAACTCAGAGTTCATCTCTTCGATTTTATATATAGGCCAAACGTACCATCTCTGCCTTTTAACATCCACGGTTTCGTCGGAAAAAAACGGCAGTATTTTCAGGCCATG
>CAZXBD010000096.1:0-4840 GCA_964638305.1 uncultured Geobacteraceae bacterium
CATATTCTCGGCGCTCAAAGGCTTGCCTCAAAAAGAGGTGCTGAAGCACCTGAAGAAGCCGCTGCGTGGGCATTTCAAGCACGCATTGCGTGAAGTCAAAGGCAAGTATGCGCCGCGGCTGCAGGAGATAGAGCGGTACTACTACCACTGAAAGCACCATTCGGCGTCGCGCGCACTCAACAGAGATGTCGGTTGCACCCGGCCTCTTTAATCCAACGTGTTCACGAGTACTGCGAAGCCCCGGCGATACGAGGCCATACCCTTAGATCCCCCAATGTGTCCATCCAACGACAATTTGAAGTACCCTTACCGTTGCTCGCAGAATAGCCGGGCACGATAATTTCCCGGGAGACACCCGAGAAGCACATTGGAAAAGAATACGGTCGCCCGAAACCGCGCTCAGAATAGACGATACACCGCCCGTGATCTCGTCAATATTGGTGCGGCCGAAAAACCGACACGCACATCTGCTGCGTAACAGGAGCTGACAATGGCAACACAAATCCCGACAAGCCCCGAAAAGGCGTTAGAGCTTTATCAGGAACACATGACGCAATGGATGCAAGGTGTAGCTGGTTCGACGTTGCAGGAGATGAGCAAAGAGTTCGCAAAGGCATGGGGCAACATCTCGACCGAGATGTTGCAGAACCCGCAGGAGTGGACAGAGCGCTTTGCCAGCTATCAGAAGCAGCAGGCTGATCTGTGGCTCAGTTTTTTTAACGCCAATGGGAATCAACCCTCACCGGTCGTGGAACCCTTGCGTGGCGACCGTCGCTTCCACGGCAAGAAATGGAAAGAGAACCCTCTTTTTGATTACATCAAGCAGTCCTACCTGCTGGCATCCAATATGTTGTATGACTGTGCTGATGCAACGACGTTTGAAGAGAGAAAAAAGGAAAAGCTCAAGTTCTATACCCGCCAGGCGGTCGACGCCATGTCGCCGTCCAACTTTGTCGCGACGAACCCCGAGGTAATCCAACAAGCCATCGACAGCAAAGGGCAGAGCCTGGTCGACGGAATGAAGAACCTGATGGCTGACCTGGAAAAAGGTCGGATCAGCATGACCGATGAGGCGGCGTTTACCCTGGGTGAGAATCTCGCCACCACCGAAGGCGAAGTCGTTTACGAAAACGAAATGTTTCAGTTGATTCAATACAAACCTTTAACCGACAAGGTATCGAATCGACCAGTTCTTATCGTCCCTCCGTTCATCAACAAGTTTTATATTCTGGATCTATCACCGGGGAATTCCTTTGTGCGCTATTGCCTGGAGCAGGGCAATAGCGTTTTCATTATTTCCTGGGCCAACCCGGATGCCGACAGGAGTGAGCTGCACTGGGATGACTATATCGAGAGCGGCCTGCTCAAGGCCGTCGAAGTGACGAAGAAGATCACCCGGTCCAAGCAGCTCAACGCTGTCGCCTGGTGTGTGGGTGGGACATTGCTGGCGACCACGTTGGCCGTTCTGCACGCGCGCAACGACAAATCCATCGCGTCCGCCACCTTTTTTACGACGCTACTGGATTTTTCAGAGCCTGGCGAACTTGGCGTCTTTATCGATGCCGAGCAGATCGCAGAACGACAGGATCAGGTAAAGAAAGCCGGTATGCTGCCCGGTCAGGACCTGGCGATGATCTTCTCGATGCTGCGCGCGAACGACCTCATCTGGTCGTACGTGGTCAATAATTATCTCAAGGGCAAACAGCCCATGCCGTTTGACATCCTCTACTGGAACAGCGACCCGACAAATCTGCCGGCCAGCATGTATGTTGCCTACATCGAGAACATGTATCTCCAGAACAAGCTGATTCAACCCGGTGGGATTACGCTGTGCGGAGAGAAAATCGATCTAAGCCAAGTTGATGTGCCGTGCTATTTCCTGTGCACCATTGAAGACCATATTGCGCCCTGGAAAGCGACATTCAAGACCAAGGATCTGTTTGCAGGGCCAGTCGAGTATGTGCTCGGCGCGAGCGGCCACATTGCCGGCGTGATCAACCCACCGCATAAGAACAAGCGTCACTACTGGTTCAATGGAGAACATACACCTGATCCCGAGCGCTGGCTGGAAACGGCCGAACAAGCACCGGGTAGCTGGTGGCCGCACTGGGACCAGTGGTTGAAAGCACAGGGGGGCTCGCCAAAAGCCGCACCAAAAGCGTTGGGCAATGCGCAGTTCAAACCTATAGAGTCCGCCCCGGGCCGCTATGTGAAAAAGCGTGTCAATTAGTTCCTGATAAGCGACAGCGCCATGTACTTTTGTCCATCACCGCAGGCTTGCGCCGGGGACACTTTCACCTTGTCGACCGGAGGCGACTGGTGCGTGTCCCTTAATACCCGGGCTTTATGTGTATCAAGTCTTCGAGGCCTCTGCATGGTATGACATTTGCTCGCCAATCGAAGTCGCGATGAAGTGATAGCTGTGGTCGTAACGCGCTTGACGACGTAGCTGCAACCGTATGGTCGCCTTCTTTTAGAGCACCATCACGAAAACACCGCAGAAAACTTCGGCCGGAACGCATCCAGCGCGTACACTAGGTATCGCCGGGTGCGCTCGAGCAAAGCACCGCTGCGTGCCGTGTCTTTTTTTGCGATCCATGAAGACAGTTGTAATAGCATGCCTTCGCATCATCTACTCTTTGCATACCGAGAACCAATGTTACGTCGAGAAGAAAAGGATATTGCGATCGACCAACTTCGTCGACTCAAGAACGCGACAGATCTTCTTGTTTCGTGGTCTCACGGAATGCTGCGTGGCATTGCCCGTTTCTTCCGCACGCCCGAAACAGAAACCAACATCCTTTTTCCGAATGAGTCGGCAGAAGAAGAAATCATCCGGCCACCGCCTCCCGATCGCTTCATCGTGTTTTCTGACACCGACAATGATCTGGAATCAGTTAAGACAACCTTGCATTTCGTCGGAATTTTGAGTCCGGAAGATGAGCTCGTTGACGATTTAGAGGGGATAACAATAGTTCATACAGGAGACCTGACAGACAAGAACAACCCGGATATTTCCGTCGTTGAGTATTGGCAGAACCTCCAAAATGCCGCTTCAAAAAAAGGGGGGCATGTCAGGCTGATAGCAGGCAATCATGAGCAGGAAATATGGCTCCGGATAAAAGCAGGAAAAAAATACGGGATAAAGGACGATAACGCGCGAAAGCTGAGTAGATTCATTGAGAGTCTAGATTTGTTTTATGTCGTCGGACCCGTTCTTTTTATACACGGCTATCCAACTGTCGAGTTCTTGCGGGCACTACTGCACTACAAAGAGATAACCGGAAGGGACCTGAATCGCTTCAATGAAGATCACTATGAGAAATCTTTGATATCAGTTCGAGCCATGAAACAGTACGCCTACGCGAGGGCAAGCAGGAAAGCGAACCATTTGTTGTATGACGTAATGGACCCGAGCAGTTACTACAAGAAAAATGGGCGACTGATTGGCGAGATTCTCTCGCAATTGGAGATTGGCAACGTTATACACGGCCATAAACCGCAGCGTTCAGGTTCGCAGGCCGACTACGAGTTTGGAAAATGGATTCCAAATATCCGAATGATAGACAATGACACAAACGTCAGTCGTAGAGGAATTGGCGCAACCGTCATCAGAGAGACATCTTCAGGGACGTTCGAAATCGCCTTCATCAATTCGAAAAACGAATCGGACGAGCTGCGCAGAAGGGTGTGCGAAATTCTTGGTGAGCGGTCCGAACCTGCCACCGATAAAGCTGTAGCAGTCGCCCAAAAGCAGGCCTCATGACCCACGGCGGGTCATATACCCACTGAAAGCAGGCTACTTGTATGTGCGAATGTTGAGGTCGCCTCACTCATTGCTCGAAGCGGTGCCCCCAGTATTTTCGCAAGATCATCATCCTTAATTGCTATAGGTAGATTCTTATGAAAGCCATCGGTTTCCAAACATCCCATGAGGGGACGGCTCCAGAGGCCTTGAAGGACATTGAAATTGATCGCCCTACACCCTCGGGCAGAGACCTATTGGTTCAAGTAAAAGCCGTCTCTGTTAATCCGGTGGATACAAAAGTAAGAAGTCGCACTACCGAAACCGGCGGAACCCATCGAGTTCTTGGCTGGGACGCCGTTGGCGAAGTGATCGCCGTGGGCGAACAGGCAACGTCCTATCAAATCGGAGACAACGTCTGGTACGCCGGTGACATCACCCGGCCAGGCGCCAATGCCGAATACCACCTGGTGGATGAGCGCATCGTCGGCAATCGGCCGGGTACTTTGTCCGATTCCGAAGCAGCCGCGATTCCGCTTACTGCTATTACTGCCTGGGAACTGCTGTTTGATCGGCTTGGCTTCGACCAGGTCACTGGCGGTGAAAAAAAGCCCGGTCATCGCTTGCTGATAGTCGGTGCAGCCGGCGGCGTAGGTTCCATACTGACGCAACTGGCCAGGCAATTGACTGACGCCACAGTCATTGGAACAGCATCACGCCGGGAAAGCCAGGCATGGGTAAAGGACCTGGGCGCAGACCATGTCATAGACCATAGACAACCATTTTCCGAGGAGCTATCCCGCATTGGCATAGACGACGTCACTCACGTCATCAGCCTCAACCACACCCAAGATCACTTCGATCAGCTGGTCGAGGTCTTGGCGCCGCAGGGAAAGTTCGCACTTATCGATGATCCGGAGGAATTGCTGGATATCCGAAAGCTCAAGCAGAAATCCATCTCTTTGCACTGGGAACTGATGTTCACCCGATCGATGTTTGAAACCGACGACATGACCAAACAACGGGATTTGCTTAATCGCATCGCCGAGCTGATCGATGCAGGAAGTATCCGAACCACCGTGGGTGCTCACTATG
>CAZXBD010000097.1:0-4069 GCA_964638305.1 uncultured Geobacteraceae bacterium
AAGGCCTTTTTTGCATCCTTTTTGTGGCCGCCTGGACAAAAAGGATGGCGTCTGGCGGGACGCGACCCGCTGGTTGTGCTTTTGCTCCTATAAAGACAAAGGTAAAAAGATCAACGATCTGTTGCTCTCAGACTATAAGGAATAATTCAAAGAGACTCAATTCCCGACACACAAAAAAACCCACATGCGAGCCAAAACAAGCCTTGTCAACAATCCAAGGGTAGAGACCATATGACCCCTGCCCCTTTGCCTTTCCAACCTCCTTAATCTTCGCCATTTATTTCATCTTTCTAATCTAAGCAGGTCTTCTGCTATAATGATCGGCAAGGAGATCCGAATGGCTTCCAGCAAGCTGACCAAATGGCTGTACAGCGCCTATTACGGTCTTAAACTCTTCCCCTTCCGTAAAGAACGCAGGGAACGCCTAGTTGACGGCTTCCAGAAGGGTTTCGTCGGCATCCAGATCGATGGGCTGGCCTTCCCCTATCTGCAACAGGCCCTCGACAGGGGCTATCTGCCGAACCTTGAACGCTACTTGCGCCGTGGCCACAAGCTGATCGAATACCAGGCCGGGCTACCGAGCACGACACCGGCCGCACAATCAACCTTCTTCTACGGCAACGACCACGCCATCCCCGCCTTCCGCTGGTTCGAGAAGGAAACCGGACAGATCATCTCATGCAACGACCCGGACCATGTGCAGCTCTTCCGCGAACGCCTTTTCGCCGACGAAACCGGCCTTCTGGTCGGTGGGGCCTCTTATTCAAACATTCTGGATGGCGACGCTGAACGCAGCATTTTCACCGTCTCCTCCCCCCATCCACAGACACTCTTCGGCCGCGTAGGCGGTCTGCGTATTATCTTGCTGCAACTGGTCAACCCCTTGCGGACGCTGCGCATGTTTGGGGCCACGCTCCTCGAGTTCTGGGCCAACCGCAAAGACCAATGGCATCATCGACGCAAAAATAAGTGGCATACCCAGGAAGGGCTTTTCCCACTCATCCGCATCTTCTGCAACGTTATTTTGCGTGAGATGCAAACCTTCGGTGTCATTGCTGAAGTTTACGCGGGGACACCGCGCATCTATACCACCTACAGCGGCTACGACGAGATCGCACACCATTTCGGCCCTGATTCCTGGCCGGCACTTAAGAACCTGTGTTATATCGACCGCCGGATTGGCGAAATCATTCGTGCCATTGAAAATGTCCCCGGCGCCGACTATCTGCTGGTCATCCTCTCTGACCACGGCCAGACTCCGGGCTATCCATTCCAGAACCGCTTCGGTGCGACATTGGGTGATGCAGTAAGCGCTTTTCTGCGTGAGCACCAGTCCGCCTCTGTTTCGTCGGGCGCCCTGGAGTTTGCCCGTGCCCAGATGGGCTACCTGCACGATGAATTGGAAGCCCGCAAAAGCGGCTGGCGGCACCGCATCTACCGACGCACCAAGGATCTATTACAGAGGAAGATACATGCACTGGTGCCGGAGACGCTCAAAATCGACCCCGAGGGCGGCGTCGTCATTACCTACTCCAGCAGCCTGGCTCATCTCTACATCACAGGTTCCACGTCTCCGCTCAACGGGAAAGAGGTCGAAGAGGCCCAGCCGCTACTGCTGCGTTTCCTGCGTAAGCATAAAGGGATCGGTTTTATTCTGGCCAGGGGAGAGAAGCCGGGTGAGCTGATGATATTCCACGCAACCGGGGAAATCTGTGTTACCGAAAACCCGCGATTCCACCAACCTGATCTGGAGTTTCTCAGGCCGTATGGTGTCCCTTACGACCTGCTTGAGCAACTGCATCGTTTCGGGTTGGGCTCACGTTGTGGGGACCTTGTCCTGTTCGGTGCGATCGACGATGAGGGCATTGCCTGCTTTGATGATCAGGTCGGCGGTCATGGCTCCGTGGGAGGAGAGCAATCACGTCCTTTCATCATCCTGCCCCTCGGCCACCCGGTTCTGTCCAGAGAGCGCCTCAGCGGTTACGAATTCCTCTACTACGACGTCTTTGGTGCCCAGGTCAGCCATGATCCGGCCCAAAAAAAAGGACCTCCTCAAAAGGACGCCCCGCGCACTCTGAATGAACAGTTGCTCGACTCAGACTTTATCCTGCACGACTGAGACAACGTACTTGAGATAATTCCCTTCCGGAAAACTTGTCGTGAAAGGGTAATCATCAGCCTGACCGGCCACCTTGATGACCTGCAGCTGCCGCCCTACGGCAAGGCTGCCCTTGCGCAACTCTTTCAGGTATCCCTCCAGAGGCATTTTCTGCAGATTCGAAGAAGTAACCAGCAGACCGCCAGTAGTCATTAAACGCAGCGCTTTCTGCACCAGGTCTGCAGTACCGCCGCTTGTCGTGAAGCGGCTTTTGCGGGTTGTTGAGAAACTCGGTGGATCGATAAAAATCAGATCAAAGCAACGTCCTGCCCTGGACAGGCGGTCCAGTTCAACAAAACAATCACCGGTGATAAACTCATGCCCTTCAGGATCAATCCCATTGATCCTGAAATTCTCTCGTGCCCAATCCAGGTAGCGCGCAGATGCGTCCACACTGGTCACCTGCGTGGCACCCCCGGCAGCCGCCACCACAGAAAAAGCGCCAGTATAGGAAAACAGATTGAGGACACGGCAACCGGCAGCCTGTCGACGGAATTCCAGTCTGTTCTGCCTTTGATCATGAAAAAGGCCGGTATGCAGATCCTTGAGCAGGTCGATGCGATAGAGCAGGCCATTCTCTCGCACAATCAGCTCGTCAGGGGGCGCCTGACCGAGCAGTAAACGGCTCTGGGGCGGCCGCGCCTTTTTCCCTGCCGCGAGCTTGCGTGTTTCCTGGGGACGATATTTGGAGTAGATCCCTACCGGGCCAAAGACTTCCTGCAGAGCAGTTGCAAGCGTCGGCAGATACCTCTCCCAGGCCGAAGTGAAGTACTGCACCATCAGGTAATCGTTGTAACGGTCAACAGTCAGTCCGGGAATCCCGTCCCCTTCCGCATTGACCAGTCGACCAACGGTTGTATCACCGAAATCAAGCCGGTTGCGGCTGACCTTCGCCTGCTCCAGGCGAGAAATCAACCAAGGGTCAAATTCGATCTTTTGTGAAGATAGGCGCCGTGCCACAATCCGGGAGTCAGCATCATACACGCCGGTTCCCAGAGAAACCCCTTGTTCCGAGACCAGTTCGATCAGGCTGCCGTTCTTAAATTGTGGCCAGCGCGAGGTATGGCGATCAGCAATCACCCATGGATGACCAAGGTTAAGCATGCGTACCGTCTCAGGACCAACAACACAGCGAATCTGTTTATGCTGTGACATAGGGAAACCTTTCAAAAACATTTCGCGCAAAGTCGCCGATTTACAAAGAGGAAGGCACACTCCTTAACAGATACGGATTTGTTCCTGCATGAACAATTATCATGTAATGGCTGTCGCGACCAGTCGTTTATCATAAGGTGTCCGCGATTATCTCCGGGCCTCCGCGTCTCTGCGTCTCTGCGTTGAATAAACCGCTCATCTTTATGTGACCTTGGCAAAAGCATTCCGAAGCGCAAGAGGCTATGATATCATCTCGCTCCAGCCAAAGGAGGACATCGTGGAGCAAACAAACAAAACCAGTGGATCCCAATATATCGAGCAACTCATGCAGCAACTCCCACCTGAGTCGGAACGCTATCAGGTGCTCGCCACAGCAAAGCAGTTCAAATCCTCCTGGGTCGAACTTGGTGAATGGCTGGCCAAGGTCAGTAACAGCAATCGTTTTTCCGAATGGGGTTTTACATCATTTGAAGATTATTGCACCAAGGAAATCCGCATCCGTCGACAGACTGCGGAGAAGCTGCTGCTCGCTTATCGTTTTCTGGAGCGTAAGGAGCCCGGGCTTCTGGAGCGTAAAGAGGGACGACCGTTGCCTGACTATCGTTCGGTGGACCTGCTTCGTCAGGCTGAGGAGAAAGACCATTTCAGCATGGCGGAATATGGTGAATTACGCCAGGCCGTTATCGAAGAGGAGCGTAACCATCAAGCCGTTGCCAGGCAGTTTCGTGACATATCACACAGCCACCAACCTGACAT
>CAZXBD010000098.1:0-4790 GCA_964638305.1 uncultured Geobacteraceae bacterium
AGCCGTTATGCACGTTCCGCACGAACGTCCCGGTTTTGGCTCGGTTGTCGGTTGTCCTGAGAAAAGGCGATGCCCGATATGGACATCGCCTTCCTTTGAGCCGCATAGATTTAAACCTAACGTGCAGCGAGGCCGTTGGACCCATCCGGGAGTCCGACGGCGACATCTGCTGCAATCAGGGTAAGACCGCCCTTCCCATCGACACGAAAGGCGCTGATGGTTTCGTTTCCACCGTTCAGTGTATAAAGGTACTGACCGTTGACACTCAAGGCCATATCAAGCGGTGCGGTGCCATCACCGGTCACGCCGGTCCGGCCATCAGCGTCGAGCAGAGAGATTGTCCCGTCGAAGCTGATGCTATATCCGGAGATCGAACCGCTTCCTGTGTTCGTGTCATAGGCGAATCTTCCCCCTTTTGTCACGATCACCCAACAGGCTGCAGTCTGGAGATTTCCGACAGAAGGGCTTACTACCTCAAGATCTCCGTCAGGAGAAACGATGTACGCAGAAACAGCGCTCACGTCCGGCATTCCACCAAAGGCCTCAGAAACAAAGAGCTGGCCCCGCTTGCCGAATGCGAAACCAAAAGGAGTTGTCCCGACAGAAGCGTAAATTGTCGGGTCAGCAGCGTACCCGTCGTTTCCTACAGTGTAGGTGAGTATGTTGTTCGTCGCCTTCTCCGTAACAACAAGTACGCTTCCGTCAGGAGTAAACCCGATCTGTGCTGGCGCAGTTGTATCACTGCTCAATGGTCTCGTCGAGTCTGGCAACGGTGAGAGCGTACCGTCCTCGGCTACAATAAAGCCCGATATGTTGTCTGCGTCTCCGACACTTCCCCCGGCATTGAGAACATAGAGCAGGTTTCGGTCAACAGTAAGACTGATCGGCCTCATGCCTCCGGAATCAATTATGTCAACGAGGCTTAAGCCTGCGGGTTCAACGGCAAAAACTGAAATTTCATTGCTTCCTGCGTTGACGGTAAATAACCAGCGATCATTCTGGCTCAGCACAACCGCGCCCTGGTTTCCCAGTCCTCCCCCTGTGCCCGTACCGCCTGTTGCATAACTGCCGGCCCCAGTAAGCGTTCCATCAGCAGCCCGGTCAAACACGAGAATACTGTTACCCGTTGGAGCGTTTGTCATAGTGTATACTGCGCCCGGCGCATTCGTGTCTGCAATCGCCATCCCTGATAATGCGAAAACAGCGAGCAGTGTGATTGTGAGAAATATTTTAAGTCTCATTTTGTGTCTCCTTTCTTCCCTTGATAAGGTTTTTAAAAATTATGTGACATGTACTGTCAGAACTAAACCTCCTTCAGAACTGCTTTCAACGTTGTGCATTCATGTTGAGAAATCACATGTGCAAGATGGCGCCCGAATTATTCGATGGTGCCCCTTGCTTGCAGAAAATCAGCAGTTTCGGCAATCACACACTTATCGACAGGTTCCAAGGTAAGGGAACTTGCTGCTTTTCTTACAGTTCCCGGAACAGCAATCGGCATCGGCAAAACAGGCGCCGCCTTTCTGACCACAGCAATCGGGATCGGCTCCATCCGTAAGCGAATCACAATCGTTGTCCACACCGTCGGTGCAGTTCGCTTCCGTAAAGAAAGTCGGTGCGCCGCAGTCCACCGGGCAGTCGCACTGGTTCTCGCCCGGATCGCAAGCGCCATCGCCGCAGCAGTACGAGATAGGCTGAGTGTCGTCGCAAATCCAAGTGTCCGCGTTGCAGCGGGCGTCCGTGCAGTCCACGTCCGCACCGCAGCAGTATCGACTGCTCGGGCTGCCTTTTTGCTTACCACGGCAGTCGGAGGCGCACGACAGACAATCCTCGCCGTTGTTCGGCTGGCAGATTCCATCACCACACGACTGCGATCCATCGTTGCTGACACAATCGTCAGGGCAACTGTTACAGTTTTCAGTTAAATCGCAGGAGTTGTCAGAGTTGCACGTTGACGGTCCACACTCATCCATATCTTCGTCGCAGGTTTGACCAGGACATTGATTACTATCTTCGCGGCAAAAGCCACCCACGCACGCCTCCTCACCATTGCAGAAGAGTCCGTCATCGCATTGCGAATCGCCACTGCACGGTATGAGCGGTTTGAGGAGGAAGGCACGGGAATACTCGTCTTGCGGGGAAAGGAAGCCGTAGCCTACGATCTGACCGGCATCGTTGATATCCGCAGCCCCCCGCAAATTCCAGCCGGAGTCGCCTGGAATCAGATCATTCAGATTGTACATGATGCCGTCCTGCCAAATGAAGGCAGTGCGAGGGCCGGAGGAGGATAACGCCAGAGAGCCAACCACCTGGCCATGGTTATTGATGGCAGCGGCACCACCCTGGCTAAAGCCGGGTAATGAACCCAGGTAAATAACCGCACCATCGTCCCACAAAGACGGGCGACTAATGGTGAAGTACGGCGGCGAAAAGTGTGTCGACGAGCCACAGATCTGTCCCACCTCGTTGATGTCGGCAGCCCCGCTGCCTGTATCACCTGGCAGCGGGTCCAGGGCGGTCATCTGTCCGTTTTCCCAGAGGAAGCCGCGCTGCTTCTGCTCGCCGCCCGGAAGGTTTGCCGTCGAAGTTCCGACCACCTGACCGACGTCGTTGATGCCGCGCGCGGACGTGGAGCCGCCCAGCGTTCCCAGGTCGGTCAAGACACCCGCGTCCCACATGACGGCGAGGTCAGGCCCCCCTGGGCCGAGGATGAAAGATTGTCCAACGATACGCCCGGCCGAATCGATATCGCTTGCGATGCTTTCGTTGGTTCCCGGCAGAACTCCAATTGGCGTCCACGAACCGCTCTCCCAAAAGTACCCCTGATACGACTGCGGACTCCCCTCATCGAAGCCGGCGACTTGGCGGGTGTCGTTCACGGCGACAGCGTTGCTGACGATGAACCCCGTCGAGTCCCCGATCTCAACGATGCCGCTCTGATCCCAAATCACGGCATGCTTACCAGATGCACTCGTCGCCCAACCGGCAACAATACCATTCTCACTGATCCCGCTGGCGGCGCTCCTATTTCCCCCCAGCGTGCCAAGATCGACGACCTCGTACTGTTGCTGGGCCGGTGCGGGCGAGCTCGCCGTAAGAAGGATCATCACCCCTGTGAACAGGGCTGTGATTGTCTTTTTCATAATGAACACCTCCTTCTTCATCTGACTGTTTTTTATTTTTCCAATGAGCACAAACTAACTCCTTTACCTGTGAGACAGGAGCAATTTCTCTTACTTCTTAAGTACCCCCGGCCAGTTCATATCTGCCTTCCTGATATTGCCGGGGATATCTTTCTTCCATATTTCACGTACATCCAGATTCTTGTTTAAATAGAGTTTACCATCCACAATTGACCATGCCTCCGGTTGAATGTTAAACAGGGCATCTACGGCAACACCGTAAGCACAGTAACCTCCGTAGCGAGGAGTATATTTATCAGGATCTTCGATGAAAAGCTTCTTGTGGTTATCGGTTGAAAACCTCCATTTCGCTCCTTTCCATTCATATTCAAAATTATTATTACCTTTGGCAGGCTTATCCATGGTGAAATATGCCACAGGATCATATCCCTTTATAGCAACTCCGTTTGAATCAGTATTGACTGGTGAAGCTGCAAACACGAATCCGCTAAATAAAAGCATAAAGATCAGCAAGGCAACGCCTGCATGATTTGTTTTAACCATCTTCCCCCCTTTCATCTTCTCACTCAAAGTGAGTATGTGGGGTCAAACCTTAAATGTATAATTGAGGTTTGACCCCACTCATGTCCCGCCGGAAAAACAATTTCCTAAAAGTCAAGGTATTAGAAAGTGTCAGGGAACTCTAGAAATTCCTCTGAAAGTTCCATATTTCCCGGTGCTTCTGCACCTTTTTCGGAAATAATCGGACAAAGCACGACGACACCTGGTTGCTCAATGGTAACTAAGCCAGCAGCCATCGCTGCCATAATGTCTCTAGCATCATCAAAAAGCGCCTCAGGATAGTGCTCAGATACATAATCGGAAGCGAGAATGTCGTCCAGAGTTTTGCCCGGTGCAGTGTGGACAACGTTTACATTCCAATGTGGTGAATAGCCTCGCTCGCCGGGAATGAAGAGAACGACATTCGCCTGATGCGCACGGTCTCCGCCGATTAGATAGAGCTGGTTATCTCCCAACTCTGTGAAACGTTCTTCGACCCCACGAAGAATATAGTAAATCTCTTCTTCTTCGTACCACCCATTAGCTGTCGTTACGCCTGCGGATACAGGTGCGGCGGCTATCCAGATTTGACTGATAGCGACAACAAACATGATTGTCATAATCTTCTTCAACATTTTAATACCTCCTTTAAATGTTATATATTTACTTCCCCTGAAATATCCTATATTGCGTCTTCAAAGTACCTCCTTTCTCTTTTCATAAATGCTATATCATGAACTGCCATAGAAAGCTGTCCACGTTAATAATGCTTATCACCTCCTTTCATTTTTCTGCTATTGAGCTGATTATATATTGCCGATATCACGCACATATCACGGAAGTGTTACATTCCTGTCACTTTTTGCTATTGTTAATAGTGAGAGTCTATGACGCCATCGTATCTCAAAGGAAGGGGAAAGTCTGTGACATTTTTACTGACTTTTTGTGACTTTGTCACAGAGAGGAAATCTTACAGGCCTTTTAGCTGAATAAAATTCCTTGAAAGAAGAATCAGGCCCTGTCTCTCGAAGTCCTTGAGCAGGCGGCTTACGACCTCTCTCGACGTACCGAGATCTTGAGCTATATGCTGGTGGGTCCTTTTCAAAT
>CAZXBD010000099.1:0-1870 GCA_964638305.1 uncultured Geobacteraceae bacterium
AAGTGGCGCCCCGTAGAGTCCGCTTTCACGATCTGCGCCATACCTACGCCACGCTTAGAGTGGCCAAAGGCGACAACACTGTGGACATCAGCAACCAACTAGGGCATCATGACCCCGGATTTACACGCAAAGCTTATGCTCATTGGCTGCCAGGGGAGCATCCCAGGTGGATGAGCTTGAAGATCTTGCACCCAAACGCACCCTGAGGCTACAAACCCGCGTGGTTGAGGCAAATACAAAAATCAGTTATATTGCTCGGGCTAGATTCCCTTTTTTACGGGCGCATTATTATCGTAGCTGATCGGATTTTTACGACATGAAATCGGTAGTGCAGCGGTTTTCGGGCCAACAACAGACCAATGAGGGACCTTTGCGGGTCATACCAGTGGAAGGGCGGCGCGGATTGCGCCAGTTTATCCGCTTACCCTGGTCGATTTACCGAGACGATCCAGCCTGGGTCCCGCCTCTCTTGCTGGAGCGAAAAGAGCACTTATCTAAACGCAATCCATTCTTCGAGCACGCAAAATGCAAGTTCTGGCTCGCCTACCGTGGTGTGACACCGGTGGGCCGAATCAGTGCTCAGGTAGACCATCTCCATCTAAAACGTTATGAAGACTCCACCGGCTTTTTCGGGTTACTGGAAGCTGAGGATGAGGCCGAGACTTTCCGGGCCTTGATGGATACTGCTGAGACCTGGCTGCGCGACCAGGGCATGCGCCGCGTTCTTGGCCCATTCAACTTTTCCATAAATCAGGAATGCGGCTTGCTCGTCGAAGGTTTTGACACTCCTCCCATGGTGATGATGGGGCATGCCCGTCCATACTACAGTACCAGGATCGAAGAGAACGGCTACCGTAAAGAGAAAGACCTGCTGGCCTATCATATTAATTCTGATTACCAGCTGACCCCGGCAATGCGGTTGGTCATCAAGAGGGCGCAAAAACGCGTGCACCTTAGGCCGTTACAGAGATCCATTTTCAGGGAGGAGTTGAGAATTTTACAGGACATTTTTGAGGATGCTTGGTCCCAGAACTGGGGCTTTGTTCCTTTTACCAGGTCGGAATTTGAACATATGGGAAAGAGTTTGAAACTTTTGCTGCCTGACGACCAGGTGCAAATTGCAGAGGTGGATGGAGTGCCCGCCGCCTTTATGGTCGCAATGCCAAACGTCAATGAAGCTATAAGGGATCTCAACGGCAAGCTCTTCCCTTTGGGCTGGCTCAAGCTGCTCTGGCGGCTTAAGGTGGCTTACCCTAAATCGGTACGTGTTGCCCTGATGGGAGTGCGGCAGCGTTACCAGAAAAGCCGGTTGGGCGCGGCGCTGGCTCTGATGGTAATAGAGGCCTGCACCGCGCCTGCCGTCAGGCGAGGAGTGCTTACGGCGGAAATGTCCTGGATTCTAGATGACAATCTGGGAATGCGAAACATCATTGAGTCACTTGGGGGCAAAGCATATAAGCGGTACCGCATCTACAGTAAAGAAAGGGTCTAAGTGGGCGCTACACGAATATGAAATAGTCACACTGACCAACGAGGATGTAATTGTAGTAAGCCGGGTGTGGCAAGAGAGATAGCTGTATGACCAATGAGGAAAGACCTTTCACTGCGGTGGTACTCGCCGGGGACCGTAAGCCCGGAGATCCGGTGGCCGAGGCCGCTGGCGTCAGCTTCAAGTCTTTGATCCCTGTGGGGGGCAGGCCCATGGTGCTGCGCGTGCTTGACGCTCTCGAGGCAGCCCGGGAGATAGAAGGAGTAGTACTTTGCGGGCCTGACAAGTCTGCCGTAGGTCAGGACAAAGAACTTCGTGTTCGTATCGGTTCAGGTAAGGTTAGATGGGTGGAAAGCCAGGCAACTCCAAGTTCCAGCGCTT
>CAZXBD010000100.1:0-62987 GCA_964638305.1 uncultured Geobacteraceae bacterium
GTCCCTGTGCGCGGGCCTTCCAGGTCGAGGTATTTAGTCGCAAAAGGAAAAAACATACTGAAACGACATCAACCAGAGCCGTAGAGGACCTCAAGGGCCTCGTCACCTACGGGGGAAGCGTAACCACTTAAAATCTTTAGATAACTAATTCTTACCACCAGAACGCCCCGAACAAGACATGCCAAGCGCAGCTTTCTTTTGCTTCGTTTTCTTTGTCGCTACAAAGAAAATGACGTTGCTGTCGGGCAACCCCGACGGTTTAGATTTTGTCCTGGGAACCTCAGAGTGCAAAAAAAACTAAAGTGCAACAGATTAACGATCTGTTGCTATCAGGAGATTGTCCCCTATCCAACTTCAATTTTTGACACGAGACTGAACTTTGTCAGCAGCTTTTACAAAAGCCTCTTGCATCACTCGTCTGATATATATATTATGCGTTTTCTGGCTACAAAAAAGCTTGACTCGCCTTGGCAACTTTGTTAAAAAACGCATCCTGCTTTTGGGGTGTCGCCAAGTGGTAAGGCAACGGGTTCTGATCCCGTCATTCGGGGGTTCAAATCCTCCCACCCCAGCCATTAGTAACAACAGGGGAACATTTTCCCCGTGAGAGCATAGTTTCTATGCGCTCTTCGTCTAGCCTGGTCTAGGACACCGCCCTTTCACGGCGGCGACAGGGGTTCGAATCCCCTAGGGCGTACCATTCATTGCCCCGCAGCTCTTACGAGCTGTGGGGCTTTGTTTTTTGTGCTTCATTTTCTGCCTATTATTTGTAGGTTGCTCACGTCAGACGACTCTTGTGGTCTAAGTATGTTTTTCGTACTGAAGGGCTGGCTTCGTTTTATAGTTATAGAATCTTTTTTTATGTTGCGAGTTAAGGTAACCTGTCCGTCATTATGAGGACAGCAAACAATCCCGATATGCAGAAGGTAAGCCCCTTCGAATTCACCACTCGCCTGCTTGCCCCGGTCGCCTGGGCCACCATAATCATCTACTTGTCACTAATCCCTTCGCCGCCCCAGCTTCCAGGTCTTCTGGGTTGGGACAAGCTGTTGCATGCCGGTACCTACGGTCTCCTTGCTGTCCTGATAGCTCAATTCATTATTTGCCTGTCCCATAATCCTGTTAAGTCCTGTTGGTATGCAGGGTTGGCAGCAATCTTTTACGGTGGCTTGCTCGAGCTGCTGCAACTGCTGATACAGACAGGTCGCACTGCTGAATGGTGGGACCTCTTTGCCGATATTGTCGGTGTCTTTTTCGCTTGTGTCTTATTCCGTCAGGTCTCCAGGATAATGTCTCAACCAGATGAAACCCCGGGTGCAAATAATGGATGAGACCTTGTACCTTCCTGCAATGGATGGAGCGCTTGTCCTGACGGTTAACGATCGCCTGGCGCGAAATTTGGCTAATCAGTATGACCTTGAACAGCAAAAACGAGGTCTTTCTGCCTGGCTGCGCCCTGACATCTTGAGTCTTTCTGCCTGGCTCAGCCGCTGTCAGACACAGCTGCCGGGCATGCCCCTGTTTCTGAACATGCACCAACTTCTGCACACCTGGGAGTTGATCGTCGCTTCCGATGTTGAGAGAACCGGCAATCAACTCCTGCAGATCTCACAGACAGCCAGGCGGGCCATGCAGGCGCACCAACTTCTGATCAGACATTCAACCAGCTTTACTGCTGATGAAGCTGCAGAGGACCACAGGGCCTTCTTGCGCTGGCGTAGAGCATGGCAGAAGCAATCGTCACAAAAACAATGGCACGATCCTGTCGAGACGCCATGGCTGGTCGCTGCTGCCATTGTCGAGGAACGTTTGCCATCACCGGACAAGGTCCTCTTTGCCGGTTTCGACGAGCTAACTCCGGACCTTCTGCATCTCTGTGCGGTTATGCAGGAACACGGCACCGTGGTCGAGCACTGGCAGCCAAAACCGTTTACGAAAACGCGTATCCAACGAGTCGCTGCGGACGATCCGGTCAATGAGGTCAGCCTTTGCGCCCGCTGGATAAGGTCTATCCTTGCCCGAGAGCCTTCATCACGCATTGGCGTTGTTGCTCCGCAACTGGAAGTTTACCAACCATTGATTGAGACCTTCTTCACTGCCGAGCTTGATCCGGAGGCGATGGTCAGCGGCGACGAGGAAGGTCAGCTGTTCAACCTGTCTCTGGGGCGCAGCCTGGCCCGGGAAGGGGTAACTCACTCAGGGCTGAAACTCTTGCGTCTCGGCATGCAGGTTGAGCATCACGATATCAGTTGGCTTTTGCTCTCTCCTTATCTGGGCAAAGCTGTCGCCGAGGGAACCGGAAGGGCGCAGCTTGATCGTGAATTAAGACGCTTACGCCGTTCGGACTGGACTCTTTCCGGTCTTACACGAACATTAAAGAGCCTGTCGAATAAATATTCCGTTCATGTGCCGGGTTTCATCAAGATCACGGAAATGATCACAGCTGACTTGCGATCACCAGCCAAACGAATGCCCGGGGCCTGGTCTGAGAACTTTTCAACGTTTCTCCATGCGCTGGGGTGGCCCGGTGAGCGTGGCCTCTCCAGTCGCGAATATCAGGCCGTTCAGGCCTTCAAAAGGGGGCTCGGTGAGCTGGCAAGCCTTGATAGCGTCTCCTCACCAATGCTTCGCTCTGAAGCAGTAAAAATACTGCTGCGTACCATCAACTCTCTGGAATTCCAACCTGAAAGTGGTGAGGTCCCGGTTCAGACTCTCGGTGTCCTTGAGTCTGCCGGTCTGACTTTTGATCATCTCTGGGTTCTTGGTCTGCACGATAATGCACTGCCGAGGCCACCCAGCCCCAACCCCTTTATTCCTCTCCCTTTACAGCGCAGTCATCGCATGAAACGTGCGGATGCAGAACGTGAACGCCACTTTGCCGAACAGGTCGCGAGCCGTCTTTTTTCATCGTCTCCGGATGTTGTCGTCAGCTGGCCTCTACGTGAGAAAGGGGCAGAGCAGCGGCCGAGTCCGTTTATCAACAATATCGCTGACATTGAGTTGACTCTCAATGAAACCTGCTCTCCCGAAAGAACCTTGTGGTTGGGACGACCTGTTCTTGAAAGGGTGGTTGATAACCAGGGACCGGAGATCTCCAGCCGCAAACCTTTTACTGGCGGCACCGGCATCATCAAAGATCAAGCGCTCTGCCCATTTCGCGCTTTTGCCCATCACCGGCTTCGTGCCGAGCGTTTGGATGAACCGGATATCGGTATCGACAGCATGTCGAGAGGAACGCTTGTGCACACTGTCCTGGAGCTCTTCTGGGAGGAGGTCGTAGACCGTGACAGATTGCTGGCCCTTGACCAAACAACCTTTCACAAACATCTCAATGAATCCGTAGACGGCGCTCTGGGCCGCTTTGAAAAAGAACGCCGTTGCGATATCCCTGCTCGTCAACGACAAATTGAGCGTCAGCGTTTGCTTTCGCTGACAAAGCTTTGGCTGGAAGTAGAAGGCCGACGTCAAGCTTTCCGCGTAATCTCCTCGGAAAAAAATCACCAGGTCAATATCGGCAAGCTTATCATCAGGACCCGGATTGACCGGATTGACGAACTTGGTGACGGCACATGCGCCATTATCGATTATAAAACCGGCCGCCCTGATCCCATACAATGGCTTGATGACCGGATAACTGAGCCACAATTACCTGCCTATTGTCTCGGCATGCCGCACGACAAAGTCGGCGCAGTAATGTTTGCCCTTGTGCGTGGTAAGGAGAAGGAGTGTCGTTTTCGTGGCCTGTCACGTGATATCGAATCCTGGCCGGGAGCGAAATCTCGTTCGCTTGCGGCACGATTGGAGGAAAAAGGGTGGGGCAGCTTCGAGGAAGTGCTGGCGCATTGGGAAAACAGGTTGCCTGCTTTAGGTGATGCCTTTGCACGTGGTGACGCGACCGTTGACCCGGTAGATCCTGAGATCGCCTGTAAATACTGTGATTTGAAGGGTTTGTGCCGAATCCTTGAGCAGGGTTCGGCGGAGTGGGTGAGCACTGATGACTAAACGACAATCAATGCCGCCCACAGATTGGCAGGAACGGCAGAAGGCGCTTGATATCAGCAGCTCCTGCATCGTTCAGGCTCCCGCCGGTTCTGGCAAGACCGAACTTCTGGTTCAGCGTATTCTGGCCCTGCTGGCTGTTGCTGAAAACCCTGAAGAGGTTCTCTCGATCACCTTTACTCGAAAGGCTGCAGGTGAAATGAAGTTGCGGCTGTTGCAAGCTCTGGAACGAGCGCTCGACGATCGTCCCCCCACGGAACCACACGCTGCAGAAACCTGGCAAAGAGCTCGCTCCGTACTGGACCGTGACAGGGAGAAAGAATGGGGCCTGCTGCAAAATCCTTCTCGTTTGCAATTAACGACTATAGACAGCTTTTGCGCTTTTTTGACACGCAGAATGCCGTGGATGTCTCGGCTTGGTGATCAACCTAGGGTCACGGATGACCCTGCTGAACTCTATTTGTCCGCAGCTGAGTCCTTGCTGACCCGACTTGAGAAAGGTGGCGCAGGTCAGGGTGCTGTTGAACACCTGCTTTCACATCTTGATAACCGTCTGCCCCTGCTTCGAGATCTCCTGGTCGCCATGCTTGGCAGGCGGGATCAATGGTTGCGCCATCTCATGGCACGGCGGGATGAAGACCCGCGCGAGATTCTTGAGACCAGCTTACAGGACTATGTAGACTCTTTTTTGCACAAGACCCACGTGGTCCTTGGTGAAGAGGCTTATTGCGAACTCATTGAACTGGCCGGTTATGCTGCAGGGAACCTGGCCGTAGACCACCTTTTTAATTCTGTGTCGCTGGAGAAGATTGATCAAGGCTCATTGGACCAATGGTTGGTGCTGGCGCAGCTGGTGCTGACCTCAATGGGGGATGTACGGAAAAATGTCAACAAAACGCTCGGTTTTCCGGCTGACAAAACTTCGCTTGCACAAGAGAAAAAGAGCCAGATCCAGTCACTCCTTGATGCGCTGAGGGGAACACCTGTTGTTTCGTCTTTACAGATGGTGCGTCGATTGCCGGCGACCCGATATGACAGCGGACAATGGCGTATTCTCAAAGCATTGATCGAACTTTTGCCACTGGCGGTCGTGGAACTCAAAGAAGTTTTCAGGTCACAGGGGCAGGTTGATTTTATCGAAATAGCGGGGGCCGCTTATGCGGCACTCGGTTCAGAGACGGCTCCCGAGGAACTCCTGTTACAGTTGGACAGCCGGATCCGCCACATTCTGGTTGATGAGTTTCAGGACACCTCTTATGCACAGTACAACCTGTTGACTCGCCTTATCGCTGGTTGGGAACCGGATGATGGACGCACGCTCTTCGTGGTTGGTGATCCGATGCAGTCAATCTACCGTTTCAGAGAGGCTGAGGTCGGCCTCTATCTGCGGGTCTGTCAACGTGGACTTAACGGCTGGCCCATGGATCGAGTTGTTTTGAACACGAACTTTCGTTCCACGACAAATCTTGTCGAATGGGTTAACGATAAATTTAGCGGGCTTTTCCCGGCAACGGCGGAAGAGGTACGTGGCGCAGTCCCTTACGCCCCATCCAGGGCATACAAGGATGGTGCCCCGGGACCAGCCGTCACTTTCCATACTTTTATGGAAAGACAGGATGCCGCCGAAGCGGAGACGATCGTCGAGCAGATTCGACAGGCGAGAACAAACAGGCCTGACGGGACAATTGCCATTCTCGTGCGGTCAAGAAGCCATCTGGCTGAGATTGTTAATGCCTTGAAAAAAGCCGGATTACACTACCAGGCTCAAGACGTCGACCCGCTGGTCGATAGGCCTGTAGTCCAGGATCTGCTTTCGCTGGCACGTGCCATACAGCATCCTGCCGATCGCGTTGCCTGGCTTTCTCTGCTCAGAGCACCCTGGTGTGGTTTGACGTTGGAGGATCTCCACCGGTTATGTGGTAAAGACGCCCGGTCAACCGTCTGGCAATTGCTGACACGACCTGCGGCTCAGACGGAAATGTTTGAACAAATCAGCCCGTCAGGTGTGCAGAGGCTGAATCGTATTATGCCCGCCCTTGAACGTGCGTTGAAAAACAGGGGAAGATTAAGCCTGCGTCGTCTGGTTGAATCAACCTGGCTTGCACTGAACGGCCCGGCCTGTGCTGAAGAAGCCGACCTGGCTGATGTCCGGCAGTTTTTTACCCTCCTTGAAGATTTCGAAATAGACGGTTCGTTGGAGGTTCTGGAGCAACAGCTGGGCAAGCTTTTTGCCGCACCTGACCCACAGGCCGAGGCAGAGTTGCAGCTGATGACAATTCATAAAGCAAAAGGGCTCGAATTTGATACCGTTATCCTGCCCGGGCTTGGCCGGGGAGTGCGATCACGTGATCGTGATTTGCTGCGCTGGCTCGAACATCCGGACTATGGTCTTCTGCTGGCACCAATCCCACCTCTTTTGAGTGAACAGACAGATCCAACTTACCAGGCTGTCGGACATATCCTGAAGGATAAGGATGATTTTGAAACCTTGCGGCTCCTGTATGTCGCTGTAACCAGGGCCAGGACGAATCTGCATCTTCTGGGTCATGCAAAGATCAGTCAGGAGGGTGAACCCTCTCCGTTACCCGGGTCGCTTTTGTCAGTGATCTGGCCTGTTTGTGTTTCAGAATTTTGTGAAAACGTCAGGGATTTAGAGAAGCAGGAAACGGATGAGCCCGGCATCTCATCATTAAAACGGCTACCCCTCCAATGGCGTCCCGCACCCCTGGTGGAAAGTCTTGTTGCCAGCACGACGACAGTACAGCTTGCGTCCGGAACAGGTCATTACCTCGATGCGGAAATCAAATCCCGGCGCACAGAAGAAGGCCGCGTAATAGGCGTCATTGTCCACGCCTGGCTGGAACGTATTGCGACTGATGGGCTGTTTCGATGGACTGTGGCTGCCATTGCAGGGCAGGTCGATAATTTTAAGGCGCAGTTGAATCTTCAGGGTGTTCCATTCGCGAGACTGGATTCCTGTACTGCAACGATTCTGTCATGTCTTTCGACAGCGATTGAAAGCAACCGGGGCAGGTGGCTGCTAGACTCTCATCCGGGTTCGGCTTGTGAGTTGGCCCTGAATGGCGTAGTCGATGGGCAGATGGTGCACGCTACCATAGACCGTACATTTCTTGACGAAGCGGGTGTACGCTGGATTGTCGATTACAAAACCAGCAGTCCCGCCGTCGATGAACCCTCCGAGCACTTCATCAGTGCAGAGTTAGATCGTTACCATAATCAGCTGCAGCTCTATGCTGCTCTCTCAGGGCAACTTGAACCTGGACGACCTTTGAGAACCGCACTTTATTTCCCGAGGTTTGACGGCTGGATCGAGGTCGGTTCTAAAGCTTCAGACAAGCCTGAAACGCTCACTTAGCCTGAATGTTTGAAAAAGGCCTTTTACGTGGCCGGGTCGGATGGGTGACAGCAGCTGTGGAAATCAGTAGAAGAGGTAGTGTCCGGCAAAAAAAATGGTTGTTTCTTGTGAGGGAAAGTCAGAGGGACTGTGAGTGCTTAGGTTGCATTCTTGGCGGGTTCAGGTCGCTTAGATATTTCTTTTAGAGGCGTCTTTCTTTGCCGCGATAGTCCGATCTGCCGGAACTGCGAATCGAGTCACGACCAACCACGGCCCATCCGGAGGCACGTTTAAAGCTGGTGACAGTCTGCTTGGTGATGAGATCGTCAAGCATGTTTGGCTTGACCATGTCGAATCTACCGTCACTGTACATAACTCTTATCAGCATGAATAACCTCTCTCTGTTTTTATCGTGAAAATTATAACATAATTCGGTTTTTTGTTACAAGATTCCGGTCGTTGGTTGCGCTTGTCGGGATCAGTTCAGCGTCGGTCTGTCAATTGCTACAAGTTCGACCTGCAGAGTCAGTGACCGGCCAGCCAGAGGGTGGTTGGCATCAAGGGTGACGGTCCGGGCGTCATTCCTGACGACAACCAGTTGAAAGATAGTGCCATCCTCTGCAGTCACCTCAAGCCGTCCGCCGATGTTGAGTTCCAGACCAACCGGCAAGGCATCGATGTCAACCTCTTCAACCAACCTGGTTTGGCGTACACCGTAACCTTGCTCCGGTGGGACCGTGACGGTTTTCTGGTCACCAACCTCCATACCAAGGACAGCAATCTCCAGCCCTGGAAGAACCTCGTTTTCGCCTAACACGAAGGTCAGTGGCTCATTCTCGTCCGAGGCATCAAAGACACTGCCATCATCGAGAACGCCCTGGAAGGTTACGGTAACAGTGTCACCATCTTGTGCTCTATTCATTCTTGCCACCTAGTGTGAAGTTGCTTTTTTGATAGCGCGTCCATGTAAGTTTGTCAAGATGATTGCCAGGAGATATAGAACTGAGGTAATGTTATCTGATGTGGAAAAAACTTATATAAATCACACTGAAAAGAGCAAAGGTAAATAGATCATGTCTGTATGCAAACGCTGGCTGCGTGCCATGCTGGTAACCATAACGTTGATACTGACCGGCTTCCTGGTCATTCCGGCAACGGTAAGCGCAACAACTTCAGATGAACTTGAGCAGAACCGTGCCCGTCTCCTGACATACGTATTGAAACGCCAGGTAGAAAACCACTTTAGCGGCAAGGCGATTGATGATGACCTTTCTCGTGCTGCTTTTAATCTTTATGTCAAGCAGTTGGACTATCAAAAGAGACTGCTGCTCGATGCGGAAGTCGAACAGCTGAAAATTTTCGAAGACCGCATCGATGAAGAGATTCAGAGTGGTCGGGTTATTCTCGCTCCTCTGGCGTTCCGTCTGCTTGGAAACAGCGTCGCACGCGCTGAAAAGCTGGTAGATAAAGCTCTCGAGAAACCATTCTCCTTTGATGTCGTGGAGGAGTATGAAACAGACCCTGAAAAACTGGCGTTCTGTAAAACAGAGTCTGAACTTGCAGAACGTTGGCGCCGCGACATCAAGTATCGCACCTTAAGCCGCTACCTGAATCTTTTGGATGATGCCGACGTTGAAGATCCCCTCAAGGCGACTGCCGAACAACAGCAGAAAACCGAACTTGAGGCTCGTGAGAAGGTTCGAAAACAATACAGTGCGTATTTCGACCGGCTGAAAAAAGAAACCCAGAAAGATCATTATGATCGTTATCTGAACGCTTTTTCCAGATCTTTCGATCCCCACACGACTTACATGCCTCCCCAGTCAAAAGAAGATTTTGATATCAGTATGCGCGGCTCTCTGGAAGGCATTGGCGCAACCCTTCGCGAAGAAGATGGCTACATCAAAGTCGTCAAGGTCATACCCGGCAGTGCTGCGGACAGGCAAGGGCAGTTGCATGCAGACGACGTCATTATTGCTGTTGCCCAGTCTGAGAATGAACCCGTTGATGTTACTGATATGCGTTTGCGTGACGCGGTAGCACTGATTCGCGGCAACAAAGGTACAGAGGTGCGCCTGTCTATTCGTCGTCAGGGGCTGAAACCTTTTGTCATACCGATCGTCCGTGATGTTGTGATAATCGAAGAATCATTTGTCAAATCTGTGATGATCACCGACCCGAAATCCGGAAACCAATACGGGTATATAAAAATACCGAGTTTTTATCGCGATTTTGAAACAACTCGTAATGGAGGCAAGGGCCGTAATTCGACTGACGATGTAAAAAAAGCGCTTAAGTCTTTTAACAAAAAGGACATGACCGGATTGATTCTTGACTTGCGCAATAATGGTGGCGGTGCATTGACGGATGCAGTCGGTGTCTCCGGTTTGTTTCTGGGGAAAGGACCTGTTGTTCAGGTCCGTAGTGGTGAGGGTGAAGCCAAGGTCCTCTACAGCTATGACAAGAAAGTTGCCTATCAAGGCCCGATGGTTGTTCTGGTTAACCGCTTCAGCGCCTCTGCCTCGGAGATAGTTGCCGGTGCTTTGCAGGACTACGGAAGGGCCATTATAGTCGGTAGTGAACATACTCATGGCAAAGGTACCGTTCAGGTGATCATGGATCTGGACAAGAGCCTGACTCTGCGAAACATGCGTCAGTACATGCCTCTTGGCGCGCTGAAAATGACAACTCAGAAGTTCTACCGTGTCAGTGGCGATTCGACTCAATACCGTGGAGTCGTGCCGGATATCATTCTGCCGGACCGCAGCCGTTATAATGAGTTCGGAGAACGTTACCTGGATTACAGTCTTCCGTGGGACCGTATCGAAGAAGTCGAACATGACGATTGGTCTCCTGTTGACAGCGCAACCTTGAATTCAAAGAGTCAGGCCAGGGTCTCGCTGGATGAGGATTTTATAGAGATTCAACGTGTTTCCGAAGCTATGGGGGAACGCATCAAGAATACTCACCAGTCGCTTTTGATTGAGGATGTCCTTCGTGAAAGAGATGAATTCCAGGGTATGGACAGCCCTCATAATCTAGCTGACAAGGAAAACGAGGAAACTAAAGAGGGGCAGGAAAAAGATAAGGCTGATAAACAGAATACAGAGGAAAAGTTGATAGAAAGCGTGCTCAAGGACGCCTATGCTAAAGAATCTATGGCCATTCTGGGTGATTTGTCGTCACAGCAGGCAAAGGTTGCCAGCAAAGAATAAGTAAGGGTGGCTGAGGTGAGATCAGGAAAAACCGGGAGGGCTCTTTAATGAGCTGCTCCCGGTTTTTTTGTGCATATTCCGGGAACTCTGCGTATGTGAAATCGATGATTAATTGGAAGTATTGTGGGGTTAGCCTGCGGCGTTCTTTTGCCGATATCTCGTGATAGTTTAGGGCAGGAGCCCGAGGCCATTTAAAAGCCATTGATATGCAGGCATTTTATCCAGTTCATTGGCCAATATCTTGACCTTCTCCTGGTCTGAACCGATGACTTCCGGCAAAACACCCAACAAATCGGCAGAGGCCAAAGACGAGAGGAGGTGAGGGGCGCTCTGTTCCGCTTCATCGGGGATGGCAGGCATCTGGTTGATGATAAAGCCGCTGATCTCAAGCTCCATAGCGCGAGCGGCAAAGGTTGTCAGAAGGGTGTGATTCAAAGTCCCCAGACGAGGATGCGTGATAACGAGGAGTGGTAAACCCAGTTGCCTCGCGAGGTCTGCCATGATGTATCCACCACGCACCGGGACCATCAACCCTCCGGCCCCTTCAACGATTACAATCTCTTTCTCGTGACAAACAGCATGGTAAGCTTCGAAGATTTTCTTTGTTTCGATCGGTTCTTTCGCTGCTGTTGCGGCCTGACAAGGTGCCAATGCTTTGGAAAACCTGTATGGTGAAATATGGTCATCTGAATCTGTTGACTCTGACGCCCAGCTCAAAAGGGTTGCATCCGGCCCCAGCGCTGCTGGGTTGGCGACACCTGTTTCAATCGGTTTCATAACACCGACATTCATTCCCTTTGCAGAGAAGTGTCGCGCCAGTGCTGATGCAACAAGAGTTTTGCCAACGCCGGTATCTGTTCCGGTAACGAATATCGCCGGGCAGCGTGACTCAGCATGCATGGGTTTTTACCTCGATGTCAGCAAACATCTGTAAGTCGATCTCACGGTCACGGCCGGAGGTTGTCAGGTAATTTCCAATCATTGTGCCACTGGCCCCTGCCATAAAAATCCATGATTGTAGCTCACGCAAATTGGTTTCTCTTCCGCCGCAGACACTGATCGGTTTCTCCGGCATGAAGTAGCGGAACATGGCGATGGCACGCACGCAGTCCATGGGTGTCAGCGATTGCTGGTTCTCAAGCGGAGTACCTTGTACCGGGTTGAGAAAATTCAGTGGTACAGAATCAACGTTAAGTTCACTTAAAGTCTCAGCAAGCTCTACACGTTGCTCAGCAGATTCTCCCAGGCCGAAAATGCCACCACAGCAGACTTTCATCCCTGCTGTCTTGGCAAGCCTGACCGTATTAACGTCTTCTTCGTAATCATGAGTCGTGCAGATGCTGGGGAAAAAGGAGCGGGCTGTTTCCAGATTGTGGTGGTAAGTAACACAACCTGCGTCAGCTAAATCCTTTGCCAGGGCTTCTGTCAGCAAACCAAGTGATGCAGAGGGTTCTATGTCAAAGCGATCACGAATTTCACGAATGGCTGAAAGTACAGTGTTGAATTCATCCCCTTGCTCTGGTTTTGTTCCACTCGTGACAATACCGTAACAATGTGAGCCTTCAGCCTCTGCTTGTCGTGCACCCTCGACAATCTCTTGCTTTGATTTTAGTGGGTAAACCGGCGGCGATGAGGAATGGTGAGAGGACTGGGCGCAGAAGGAACAATTTTCCTGACAACGGCCGGATTTGGCGTTGATGATTGAACAGAGTTGTGCCGCATCATCAAAAAACTTTTCTTTGAGATGATGCGCTCCTGCAAGATATGCTGTACACGTCGCGCCAGAAGAGCGGAGTATTTGTAACCCCTGATTTAGAGAGGGTGTATGACCCTCAACAACCTGGCTGACAAGCTTTTCAATGTCCTGCCAATAATTCATGAGAAACTCCGTAAATTTATTAAGTTGTGGCGGATTATCTGCGATGTCCGATCCGTTGTCAACCTGCAACCGGACATGGTTGACGATCTCGTAATTACTATTTATGTTATATATGGTACATATTTCGTTGACATCCTCATTTTTGAGTGATAGAACGATATTTCATTTTGATTAATATTGGAGTTTTGATTGATGGTAAAAAAGTTGATCGGCAGAAAATTGAAGTCCACAAGGCTTCGAAATGACATGACAATTCAAGAGCTGGCAGAAAGCTCAAAGGTTTCTTCAAATATGATTTCAAGAATAGAACGAGGTCTCACAACCCCTTCTGTTGAAATCATAGTCAAGCTTGCAGATGCCTTTGGTATGAGCATCAACTATTTTGTTGAGGAGGCGGAAAAAGGCACAACCATAATTCACACCAGGAAAGGGCAGGGTGAACCGATATTCTTCTTTGAGGACAAACACCAGATCATTAGCTTGACTCAAGGCCTTCGCGACCCGAACTTCACGGTTTTCTTTGACACCATTGAGCCTGGATGCAGCAGCGGAGATGGTGGCATGGTCCACACCGGAGAAGAGTTTGCTCTAGTCCTGGAAGGCTCTCTGGAATTTGTGATTGAAGACGAACATTACGCACTGGCAGAAGGAGACTCCATCGTCTTCAAAGCTTCATTACCGCATCGTTGGCGCAACCTTCACCAGGGTAAAACCCATGTCCTCTGGGTCGTTTCTCCCGCCCCGAATTTGAATTAAACCGCTTTGTCGTCAACAAGGTGAATTTATTAGAGAGCGTGATATGAAACTGAAAAAAATTGTCGGCAAAAAGCTCAAATCGATACGTCTAAAAAGAGATATGACAATTCAGCAACTGGCAGCTCAGTCCAAGGTCTCTTCAAATATGATTTCCAGGGTTGAACGTGGCCTGACCACACCCTCGGTTGAGATATTAATGAAGCTCGCCGCTGTTTTCGACAAAAGCATCAACTACTTCGTTGAGGAGGTTTCCACGACCCACGAGATAGTATTCTCTTCGTCAGGACACCGGGACACAACCGTTTACGATGATGAAGACAACATGCACACTGAATCGTTCACCTCGGGATTGCGCGACCCACAATTCATGTCGTTTCTCTGCACTGTTCCGGAAGGCGGCACCAGTGGTCAAAAGCATATGTACCATCCTGGTGACGAACTTATCTTTTTAATAGAAGGCCAACTCAAGGTGGTTATCGCTGGCGAGGAATATTCCCTCACTGCCGGTGACAGCCTTTCGTTTAAATCGCATTTGCCGCACCGCTGGGACAATGTCGGTGTTGGTGACGCACGCATTATCTGGACCCTGTCCCCTTTCACAACAATCTGACAAACAGCCTCATCTCTCATCTTAATATCCACAACCCACTGAAAATACTACTTGATGGGCTTGACAGTTCAAGATGTCGCTGTAGTATGTTTGTAATTAACAGCCACCCTTGGAGAGCCTGACCGAAAGTCCTGAAGGCGAACAGGGATTAATCGCTGTGCTTGGAGGAATTAATGAACAAGTCGGAACTGGTTGAAGCTCTGGCCACTCGAAACGGCCTCACCTACAAGAAGTCTGAAGAGATTGTAAATATTATATTTGATTCCATGTCTGAAGCCTTGACCTCTGGTGGTCGTATCGAAATTCGAGGGTTCGGCAGTTTTGTGGTCAAGGATTACCAGGCCTATATGGGGCGTAATCCGAAGACCGGCGAGATGATCCAGGTGCAACCGAAAAAGCTCCCTTTCTTCAAGGTTGGAAAGGAGCTGCGAGACAAGGTCAACGGCAAACCCTGACATACCTCAGCCTTATAACAGTATTAAAGCCGGTAAAACTAGTGTTTTACCGGCTTTTTTGCATCTACCTGGCTACCTTTCTCTTTGTAATGGCTAATGTTTGTATAACTTACTGAAAATGTTTGTTTTTATCCTTTGTGGTGTTTCTTCTGCATGTTCTCTTTAATGGCACGATAATTGATACTTAATTATTGTGTCGAGATAAATTGTGCCGTGAAGGATTTTTAGGGCCATGTTATTTGAACATAAAGGAATCGCACCGCAGCTTGATGATTCGGTATTCCTGGCTCCCGGAGCCTGTGTTATCGGCGATGTCCAAATCGGTGAGCAATCCAGCCTTTGGTTCAATGTCGTTGTACGAGGCGATGTTAATTCTATCCGGATTGGCAAGAGAACAAACATTCAGGATGGCACAATTATCCATGTGACACGTGACACACATCCGACTGTGATCGGTGATGATGTTTCAGTTGGGCACAGTGTTACCCTCCATGGGTGCACCGTAGAAGATGGATGTCTTGTGGGTATTGGGGCTATCGTCCTTGATGGCGCTGTCGTTGGAGCCTCATCATTAGTTGCCGCGGGTTCTGTTGTCAGCCCTGGAACACAAATCCCGCCACGGTCTCTGGTTGTCGGCAGTCCAGGGCGCGTGAAGCGCACCCTGACCGAGGATGAATGTAGTAACATCCATTCGATCGCGTCGCGCTACACTCGGTATCAGCTTGACTACCGTGACGAAGTAAAAAGGATTGGTTGATTTTGTCTTTTTGCGATGATAAATTTGAACAGTTTGTCATTTCAATTAAGGATTTTATCCGGGCTATGTTCCGTTTCTTTTCGTATATCTGTCTGCTGCTGTCCTTTTCGCTGCTGACCGTTACCGGTGCTCAGGCGACTGTTACCCAATATGGTGATACGGGTTTGCTATCGCAGCCAACCGCGCAAACCCTCAATGAGGGTAACATTTGCATTGGTGCCTGGACGAACTGTTCCGATGGTGTTGACAACTCGTTCCTTTCGACTGGTACTAGCGTGATTGCCCCGATGACTATGACCCTGGGACTTGGTACTTTTATTGAGACCTATGGCTCTTACCCGAATATTCTCTTTAATGGCGATGAAGACACCAGCGGGCGGGGCTTCGCCAATGCAGGTTTCAAGGCCCGCTTCTACGGCAAGCGCTCAGACCCTCTCCGCCTCGCTATCGATGTGCAGGGACGCTATTCCCTTTCAGAAGATCCCGATTTCGACGGCCTCACGGATTACGTTTCCCGTTTTATCGCCAGTTTCAAGAAGGGCTCGTTTGGTATACATGCCAACGTAGGCTATGCTCTCAACGATTCTCCGGACGTTGTTGATTACGACGACCAGATTCTTGCCGGAGGTGGGGTCGAATACTCTCTGAATACGCGCTTGCGCATGATTGCCGAATTTTCTTATGAATCTGAAAAAGTTTCTGGTCTTGATGGTCCTATTGAGGCCACAGTCGGATTTCAATACTTCATTACCCCTCACTTGACAATGAACTTCGGCACCTCAATAGGCCTCTCTGACGCAAGTCCGGACTGGCGTATTCTCATGGGTCTGTCAACCTGTCAAGGTGTCGGTACCTTTAATCGCCCCGTACCGAAGCTTGTCGATCCCGATGAGGTGATTGAAGAACCTGTTGCACCGATCAAGGTAAGTAAGATCCGTGCATTGACGCCTTTGCTGACGAAAATCTCTATTGCTGATTCGCCTGTCAGCCACCTTGAAGTTCCTGTCGATTATCCGAATGAAGGCGTTACCATTGATCCGTCGGATCGACTGATAGCTCCGCAGATGCGATCGCTTGAAGCTTCACCTCTTGATCCTATGGGAGCTTATGGCGACGCTGAGGGAGCCATGCTTCCGGAGTTGCCTTTCCCTGCCAAAGTTCGTCGTCGTTTCCGTTTTCCTGAATTGACCTATGAGTTAAACCAATGGGACCTCTCGGATGAAGGACGCAAATCCCTTTCAATGGTTGCCGAGGAACTTCGCAAAGAGAACAAATTTTTCGTTGTCAGCATCGAAGGGCATACCGATGATGTTGGCTCCGATACATACAACCGGACTCTTTCGTTCAAGCGGGCAGTCGCTGCCGCAACACACATGGTCCTACGTGACGGATTTGATCCTGCGAGAATTTTTGTTAAAGGGTTTGGTGAAAGCCGGCCGATTGAAAACAATGAAAGCGCCGAGGGTCGCGCCAAGAATCGCCGAGTGGAATTGCTTATCCTGGTTCCAGAAGGCTATGAAGATATAGACATTGAAACACCTGTTGGGGGGTTTGATAGCGCATCTTTGCGGAAGGGCCCGTTTATCGACCCCCTTGCAATCGAACAGGCAATCATTGAGAAAACCGGTGCTGCAACAGCAAGGCCGGCGGGGACCTTCAGCCAAATCGACAGGTCGAAGTAAGTGTTAGTATCTACTCTAACAAAGAGGGGTGAACCGTGCGGATTATAGCTATTATCGTAGCGATGATATGTTTCAGTTCTTCACCTGCGTTCAGCACGAGCGATCTCAACTTCGATGAGTTCATCAGAAGCAGGGAAGTTGTGGCTACTCTCTACTTCCAGCCCAACAATGAAGACTTGAGCAGCAGCGAACGCGAACGTCTTTCAGATACCATAGGCAAGCTTCGTGAGCTGCAGGAAGACGGTCGCATGATCCGTGTGGAGGGTTTCTCAAGTCCGGTAGGAGACCGGGAGAGCAACTTTCAATTGTCTTTGTTCCGTGCCCATTCAGTTGCTGTCCTGATAGAATCAAAAGGACTTCCAGCCGAAGTGACCCTGACAGGATATGGCGACTTACGTGCCACCTCTGATGACCACAGCAAGCAACGTCGGGTGGAAATTGCTTCATATCTCAGGCCTGTCGGTATGCAAAGGGTAAGGGTCGCTGGTGAGAACGAGGGAATGAAACGTGATTTTCCTCAGAAACCGCTTAAGATTGATGCCTATGTTATCGAACAGGCGATCAGGATAAAAATAGACGACAAGGATATTGATAGTAAAGACACAGGGATTGCTGACAAAGATAAAGTAAAAGGAAAAGAAAGTGACCCCGACCTGAGTCAGAAGAAAGAGAAGAAATCGCCTGGAGTGAGCCGGACCAGAAGCAAGAAATCATCGCCTGGAGTGAGCCGGACCAGAAGCAAGAAATCATCGCCTGGAGTGAGCCGGACCAGAAGCAAAAAATCGTCACCTGGAGTGAGCCGGACCAGAAGCAAAGAATCGTCACCTGGAGTGAGCCGGACCAGAAGCAAAGAATCGTCACCTGGAGTGAGCCGGACCAGAAGCAAAGAATCGTCGCCCGGACTGAGCCGGACCAGAAGCAAAGAATCGTCGCCCGGGTTAAGCAAAGCGAAAAAGAGGATTGAAGAGATTGATCCCAACCGCGGATACGAAAAATGGCGGGAAAGTATTGATCCGGGCCTTTCTTCAAAATCGGATCAGGCAAAAGAAGCGGCTGACAGAGATCTCAAGCGTGGTTACAGTCAGGCAACAGAAGCCGCCAACAGTGACAGACGTTTTTACAGGCAGGCTATAGATGCTGCCGAGAACGATATCAAGCGTGACTACAGCCAGGCAACAGAAGCCGATGACAAAGATATCAAGCGTGGTTACAGCCAGGCAACAGAAGCCGATGACAAAGATATCAAGCGTGGCTACAGCCAGGCAACAGAAGCTGATGACAAAGATATCAAGCGTGGCTACAGCCAGGCAACAGAAGCCGATGACAAAGATATCAAGCGTGGCTACAGCCAGGCAACAGAAGCCGAACCGGTGCTGTCTCCAGGGGTGACCCAGACTATGCCAGCGATCCCGTTCACAGAAGCACTTAGGATTGAACAGACCCTTATGATCGAAGAAGCTATTGTGGAAAAGATCGATGCTGATCACCCGGAACCTGTCGGGAAGGTCTCGCAGGTTAACATTGATTATTAGACCCAATATTTTTCACTGAACTTTTTGTTTGTGTTATGGTTTCACTCCTCACCACTGTAAGTGTTGCTGCTGAAACTAAGGAAAGATTATCCCGTCATGGTTAAAGTTGAAGATTTTTCTGTCATCAAAGGGAGTGTCATGCTCCAGTGTTTTTCCGATGAGGACCTGGGCAACCTTGCCGGTTTTTGCGAAATTCGCGAAATGAGCGAAGGCACCACAGTCTTCATTGAAAACATGCCCGGTGAATCGCTTTTTCTGGTCAAACGCGGGACAATTCGCATTTCCAAGATGTTTGCCGAAGGCGACGAGAAAACCCTCGTTGTCCTTGGCCCTGAAGATATTTTTGGTGAAATGGCCGTGATTGATGGTTTGCCGCGTTCTGCAACCGCCCGGGTCGCCGAAGAGGCTGAATTGATCAGTCTTAAAAAGAAAGAACTGGAGCGCCTCTGCCGCGAGAATGCCTCTCTGGCACTTAAACTGGTGAGTAATATTGTGAAAGTATTCAGCAAGCGTGTGCGCGAGGCTAACGAAGAATACCGTGACATGCTGATCTGGTCGTTGCAGAAATCTTAAACCGATACGGAGTGCTGCCATGAAAACAAAGCGCCTTCTGGCTGTATTGATCCTGCTTCTCTGTTCGGCATGCAGCGTAAGTGTCACACCGATAGCTACTCCCACAGGCACCATCAATCTGGAAGATCAATCGATCACCGAAACTCGAGACGGTATCGCATTTACTGCCAAGCTCGATGAATTAAGTGTGGCATCCTATGAGTTGGTTGATAACATCACGTCATTTCATGTGACTGTCGATAATCGTACCGGAAAGCCTGTCTCATTCCCATCGCGAGCATTTCTTCTTAAAGACGGCAACGGCCGTCAGTATCGCTCGATAACCCCTGAGCGCGTCAGAGAGATTGTCAGTAAAGACAGTGTTTACCTGATGCCTTATCCTTACGTCGGCTACTATTATCTGCAGGATCAGGAATGGGCGGCACAAACTGAACCCTTCTCCAGTTCGTTGCCGTTTTATGCCGAATACCACCCCCAGGATATCTTTACCCGTGCATTGACAGAAGAACCCATTCTGAAAGAGTCTATTGTTGCCGGTGTCGTCTATTTTATTGCCGATCTCGCCGGGACTGATTACGCTGAGCTTCTTGTTTTCCCGAATCAGGAAGCATCTGGTGAGCCCCTTGTTAAATTCCCCTTTGCCGTTGAAAAATAAATTCTTCTACAGTCTCTTCGCCTCCTCTTTCGAAGGTTTTTTTCGTCCTGTTCGTTCCTGTCGTGCGAGTCATTAGATGTTAGAGCAATTGTTGGATCAAAAACTCATATTTGGACTCATGGGCGGATTGGGCCTTTTCCTCTTCGGTATGAAGATCATGTCGGAAGGTTTGCAGAAGGTTGCCGGCAGTCGGATGCGGAAAATTCTCGGCGCGCTGACCAGTAATCGAATTGTAGGCACTATGGTCGGAATTGCGGTGACCGCGATAATCCAGTCATCAAGTGCAACGACAGTCATGGTTGTCGGCTTCGTTAATGCCGGTCTGATGTCCCTGGTACAATCGATTGGAGTTATCCTCGGTGCAAACATAGGCACCACAGTGACCGCCCAGCTGATTGCTTTCAAGATTACCAAGTATGCCTTGCCGGCAATTGGAATAGGTGTCGGTTTCAAGCTGTTTGCCAAAAACAAGAAATGGAGTTATATCGGCGAAATAATGCTCGGTTTTGGCCTGCTTTTCTTTGGCCTTGCGGTCATGAAGAATGCCTTTGATCCATTGAAGACAAGTGAAGAGTTTCGTCAGCTCTTCATGGTTGTCGGTAATAATCACCTGCTTGGCGTCGTGATTGGGGCTGTGTTGACCATGATCGTGCAGAGCAGTAGTGCCACCATCGGTATTACACTTGCCCTGGCGTCCAGCGGCATTTTGTCCTTTGAAGCAAGTGTCGCCTTGATCCTCGGTGAAAACATTGGCACAACAATCACTGCCAACCTGGCAGCAATAGGCACTAATCTGGCCGCTCGCAGAACAGCCTTTGCCCACTTCCTCTTTAATTCTCTCGGCGTCTGCTACATGCTTGTTTTCTTCCCGTTCTTTCTCCAGTTCATTTCTTCCATAACGCCTGGAGATGCGGATTTTGTCATACAAACCCAGGATCAGGCTGCAAGGATGGGGGGGGCTCTTGGCGACAAGCCGTTTATCGCCCGACATATTGCTAATACCCACACGATGTTCAACATACTCAATACAATCATATTCCTGCCCCTGGTCGGAATATTGGCCAAACTGAGCACGTTAACCATCAGGGGTCGCGAAGAAGAGATGGAATTCCACCTTAAATTCCTGGACAACCGGGTTTTAAGTACTCCACCGATCGCACTGGCGCAGGCACGTTCTGAGACACGTCGCATGGCCCAGGTCGCCCAGGAGATGGTTGACGAGACTCTCAAGTTCTTGCAGGATAACAATTTGAAGAGGATCTCCGGATTGGAGAAAAAAGAGGACCTCACCGATATATTGCAAAAGGAGATCACCGATTTCCTGGTCGCCCTGTCGCAAAAATCGATTACCCAGGAGACCTCCAAGGAGGTCGCTTCGATGATGAATATGGTTAATGATCTTGAACGTGTAGGTGATCATTGCGAAAATCTCTGGACGCTATCTCAACGCAAACTTGACCAGAAGATCACCTTCTCTGATATTGCAATGAAGGAAATTTCAGAAATCTCAGAAATAACCAGCAACTTCCTGGCAACAGTAATCGCAGCACTCGAAGCAAAAAATACAGAGATATTCGACGAAGCATATCGCCTTGAAGACGAAATTGACGATCTTGAAGAGAAGCTGCGCAACAATCATATCAAGCGACTCAATACAGGTGAATGTACGGTGAATTCAGGCTTGATCTTTATTGACATGCTGCATAATTTTGAAAAAATCGGCGACCATACCTTCAACTTTGCCAAAGCTGTCGTTGGTAAAAAATGATGTTTGCTGCAATTGACGCAGGGAGTAACACCTTGCGCCTGCTGATCGGCCAAGTTGCAGAAGGTAAGGTCGTTCCGGAACTTTACCTGCGACGCATCTGCCGCCTGGCCGGTGGTTTTTCTCAAGAAAAGGGTCTGTCTCCCGATGCAATGGAGCGGACCCTTCTTGTATTTGCAGAGTTTGCCGAAGCATGTTGTCAGGCCGGAGTCTCTAATGTAAAGGCGGTTGGCACCGAGGCTTTCCGAAAGGCGGATAATGGCGAAGCCTTTTGCAAAGAAGTCAGAGAAAGAACGGGGGTTCCTCTTGAGATCATCAGTGGTGAGCTTGAAGCCGAATATATGTTAAATGGTGTTCTGAACGCCCTTGAGCCTGTACCCGATCATGCTCTGATTGTTGACGTCGGTGGCGGCAGCACCGAGTTCGTTCTCTGTAGTCATAAAGAAAAAATCTGGACTCGCAGTATCCCCCTCGGTGTGGTCCTCCTTACAGAGGAATATAGCTCGCAAAAATTGCGAAAAGCGGTTATTGAGGATCACCTGGAAAATTTGAAAAGTGAAATGAATCAGTTCTGCCATTCAAAAGGTTTTGATCTCTCCGACTTCACCCTGGTCGGTACAGCCGGCACGGTAACGACACTGGCGGCACTTGACATGCGTATGGTGGATTACGACTGGAGGAAAATAAATAACTACTCCTTGACGCACGCAAAACTGCTGAAATGGTTGAGCGGACTGAGCCCATTATGTGCCAAGGAGCGTGAGGCCTTGCCCGGTATGGAAGCCGGTCGCGGCGACCTTGTTATCCCTGGCCTTGAAATCATCCTCAGCCTTATGCAGAAAACTCAATCTGACTCTCTCAAAGTAAGCGATTCCGGTATCTTGGAAGGACTTCTTGTTTCTCAACAAAACACCGATAATCCCTGTCCCTTCCATTGACAATCCCTCTTTGTCTCCGCTATTATCTAAGGCCTTTGGCCACCGCATTTTCGACTGTGGCCAAAGTGTAAAAATATCAAATTCCATCAGAGGTTAAATCCATGCAGAAAACGATTTTGTCCGGCAACGAAGCTTTTGCACGGGCTGCTTACGAGGCCGGGGTCACGGTTGCATCGGCCTATCCGGGAACCCCATCCACTGAGATCCTGGAAAACATCACACAGTACGAGCGCATTGACGCATCCTGGGCGCCCAACGAGAAGGTTGCCCTGGAGGTTGGTATTGGCGCCAGCATGGGTGGTGCGAGAACGATTGTGACGATGAAGCATGTGGGCGTTAATGTTGCCGCCGACCCACTCTTTACCTTCTCCTATACGGGGGTTCGTGGCGGCATGGTGCTGGTGGTTGCAGACGATCCTGAAATGCATTCATCACAGGATGAGCAGGACAGCCGACACTACGCACGTTTTGCCAAAGTGCCGATGTTTGAGCCGGCAGACAGCCAGGAAGCACTCGATTTTACGCGGCTGGCCTTTGATGTTAGTGAGAAATTTGATGCGCCGATTATGGTGCGCAGTACAACTCGAATATCTCACTCCAAGTCAATCGTAGTGACTGGAGAACCGACAGATGAACTGCCGGAAACCAGCCTGGAACGCAACCCAAGCAAGTTCGTCATGCTGCCTGGAAACGCCAGGGTGAGACATCCGTTTGTGGAAAAACGTCTTGAGGAGATGGCTGACTGGGCCTGTGCTCAGGATTTCAATCGAATCGAAGAAGGCGATGGCAAGATCGGCATCATTACTTCCGGTGTTGCCTATCAATACGCACGTGAAGTCTTCCCGCATGCAGACATTCTCAAGCTTGGCCTGGTTTTCCCGCTGCCCAAGAAACTGATCAGTGATTTTGCCAAACGTTTCGAGACAATCTACGTCATCGAGGAGCTCGATCCTTTCATTGAAGAACAGGTCAAGGCAATGGGGATCAAGGTGACCGGCAAGGAGAAAGTGCCCATCTGCGGCGAGCTGACCCCTGGCCGAGTACGCCAGGCCTTTGACGTTGATCCACCGATGCTTCAGTCGGTTGAAGAAGATTTGCCGCCGCGCCCACCGAACATGTGCCCGGGGTGTCCGCACCGTGGCGTTTTCCACGCCCTGAGCCGTCTCAAGGCTTTTGTGACCGGCGATATCGGTTGCTATACACTCGGCTTCATGCCCCCTCTGAATGCCATGGATACCTGTATCTGCATGGGCGCCAGTATCGGCAATGCAACAGGCCTGAGCAAGGTCCTCTCCGAGGAGGAACGACAGAAGGTTGTCGCAGTTATCGGTGATTCCACGTTCCTGCATACCGGTATAAATGGCTTGATGGACATGGTCTACAACAAGTCGACAGCGACAGTTTTGATTCTGGACAACAGCACAACGGGCATGACGGGACGTCAGGATAATCCTTCGACCGGGTACGCACTGGACGGAACTGATGCGCCACAGGTTGACCTGGAGGCGATCTGCCGTGCTCTGGGTGTCAAACATGTCACCACAATAGACCCCTACAAGTTCTCTGATACCCGTGCCGTGATCAAGGAAGCGATGGAGCGTCCTGAAGTTTCTGTCGTTATAACGCGCCGTCCCTGTGTTTTGATCAAGCATGATGTGCTGGAAGTGCGGCCGCCGCTTTATGTCGAGGAAGATAACTGCACCGGCTGCAAGGCCTGTCTGTCAATCGGCTGCCCGGCAATTTCGTGGGTTCCCGCAGAAGACGGCGGGAAAGGCAAAGCCAAGATTGACCGCTTACTCTGCATGGGCTGCAGTGTCTGTATGCAACAGTGCAAATTCGATGCGTTTGGAGTCTGTGATGAGTGATAATAAAATTACCAATATTCTGATGGCCGGCGTCGGCGGACAGGGGACCCTGCTGGCCAGTGAAATACTTTCCGAAGTCCTCATGCAGGCCGGGTATGACGTAAAAAAAGCCGAGGTTCACGGCATGGCCCAACGTGGCGGCAGTGTCGTTTCCCACGTTCGCTTTGGAGCAAAGGTCTACTCCTCAATCATTCCTGAAGGAGAGGCGGACGTTCTCTTCGGTTTTGAGTTGCTTGAGACGTATCGCTACCTTCCCCTGGTCAAGAGATCAGGCGCAATCGTTGTGAATAACCTGCAGATTGCTCCTCCTTCAGTCGCCTTGGGGCTGCGTGAGTATCCACAGGAGATCGATCGGAAACTTAAGGCTCAATGCGACAACACACGCCTTGTCGACGGCCTTACCCTGGCTGAAGAGGCCGGCAACCCCCGCACAGTGAACACAGTATTGTTGGGGGCTTTGTCAAATACTCTGCAACCATCACATGAGCAATGGGTCACTGCAATCAAGAGCCTTGTGCCGGAAAGGTTTCTTGAGGTTAACCTCAAGGCCTTTGAACTGGGCCGCAAGGTTCGTTGATATTTTCAAACAACAGAGGTGAGGACAAGACCATGATCTGGAACGACGAGTTTGAAACATTGCCGCGGGAAGCTCTTGAATCACTTCAGGCGAAACGTTTGCAGCAGGTTGCCGAGCGGGTTTATGCCACAGTTCCTTTTTACAAGAAGCAGTTCGACAAGGCCGGCATCAAGCCTGAAAAGATCCAGTCACTCGATGACTTGCAGCGCCTGCCGTTCACGCTCAAGCAGGACATGCGCGACAATTACCCTTACGGCCTGTTTGCCAAACCCCTTGATCAGATCGTGCGAATCCATGCTTCCTCGGGAACGACCGGCAAGCCAACCGTAGTTGGCTACACACGCCGAGACATCGAGAACTGGACCGAGTTGATGGCTCGCTCATTTGTCGCTGCCGGTGCCCATCGCGGTGATGTTCTTCATAATGCTTATGGCTACGGCCTCTTTACCGGCGGACTCGGTGCCCATTACGGTGCTGAAAAGATCGGTGCCTCGGTCATCCCCATGTCAGGAGGCAACACCAAGAAACAGTTGATGATCATGCAGGATTTCGGCTCGACCGTGTTGACCTGCACACCATCCTACAGCCTCTACCTGGCCGAAGCCGCAGCCGAAGAGGGCGTCGATATCCGCGATTTCAAACTGCGGGTCGGTATACTTGGTGCCGAACCCTGGTCTGAGAAGATGCGTAATGAAATCGAAGCCAAGGTTGGCATCAAGGCGGTTGATATTTATGGCCTGTCAGAAATTCTCGGTCCTGGTGTTGGTATAGAATGCATCGAAGCCCAAGCCGGCCTGCACATCTGGGAGGACCATTTTATCCCCGAGATTATTGATCCGATTACCTGCGAATCGCTTCCGGAAGGCGAACAGGGTGAACTGGTCATCACGACCCTTACCAAAGAAGGCATTCCTTTAATCCGCTATCGCACGCGCGACATCACCCGGATTATTGCCGAGCCATGTATCTGCGGGCGTACACATCGGCGCCTGGAGCGCATGTGTGGCCGTTCTGATGACATGCTGATTATCCGTGGGGTTAATGTGTATCCTTCGCAGATCGAAAGCGTGCTCATGGATATCGAAGGTGTCGAGCCTTACTACATGCTGATCGTCGGCAGGGAAGGCACCCTGGATACCCTGGAAGTTCAGGTCGAAGTCAACGAACAGGCGTTTTCTGATGAGATCAAAGTCCTGCAGGGCCTCTCCAAACGGATTGAAAAAGAGATCAAGGATCTGCTTGGCATCAGCTGTCATGCTCGCCTGGTTGAGCCGAAAACCATAGCCCGTAGTGAAGGTAAAGCACAGCGGGTCATCGATAACCGCCCGAAATAACCCGAGGGAGGGATTGTTATGAAGGTTGAACAGATTTCCATTTTCATCGAAAACAAGTCCGGACGTCTTGCCGAGGTTGCCCGTGTCCTGGGTGAGCAAAAGGTCAACATTCGCGCACTCTCGCTGGCTGATACCTCTGACTTCGGTATTCTGCGCCTGCTTGTCGACAATACCGACGTCGCGTTGAAAGCCCTGAAAGGGGGCGGCTTTACCGTTAACAAAACAGAGGTCGTTGCTGTCGAGGTCCCCGATCAGCCGGGCGGCTTATGTAACATCCTCCAGGTGCTTGATGAGGCAGAGGTCAACGTTGAGTACATGTATGCTTTTGTCGAACGAAACGCCGGCAACGCTGTCATTATCTTTCGCTTCGATGAAATAGATAATGCCATTGGCACTTTGCAGGACAAGGGTGTAAGCATTCTTTCCGGAGAGAAGCTTTACAGTCTGTAAACAGGCAGTTAAATAGATTCTTTAATGTCAACTGTTAAATAATACGGTGTTTATTGTGAACCATAATATTTGGGATCCTCTTCACGAATGCCTGGATCGCAAGGACCTTGAGCGTCTGCAACTGGAGCGCTTGCGCGCTACCCTTGAGCGAGTCGCAAAGGTTAAATGTTACCAGGATAAATTCAAGCAAGCCGGCATCGAAACTGACGACATTCATTCCCTTGATGACCTGGCCAAACTGCCGTTTACAACCAAGGAAGATCTGCGTCAGAACTATCCGTACGGCATGTTCGCTGTACCGATGCGCGATGTCGTCAGGATCCATTCATCATCCGGCACCACCGGCAAGCCAACTGTCGTTGGTTATTCGCGTAAAGACCTCAACGACTGGTCCGGACTTGTGGCCCGTTTCATGACCGCTGCCGGCGTTCTCCCCGACGATATTGTCCATATCGCGTTCGGCTACGGGCTCTTTACCGGGGCCTTCGGCCTGCACTACGGTGCCGAGATGATCGGTGCGGCGGTAATCCCCATGTCCGGCGGCAACACCGAGCGACAGATCATGATTCTCAAGGATTACGGGGCGACCGCGCTGGTCTGTACGCCTTCATACGCTCTCACCCTCGCTGATCGCATCGAAAAGATGGGCCACGACGCACGAACCTATTTAAGTCTGAAAGTAGGCCTTTTCGGCGGCGAACCCTGGAGCGAGGGGTTGCGACGTGAGATTGAAGACCGCCTGAACATAGTCGCGACGGATAATTACGGGCTTTCCGAAATAATTGGTCCTGGTGTTGCTGGTGAATGCCCCTGCAAGAAGGGCATGCATATATTCGAAGATCACTTCATTCCGGAGATTATCAACCCCGAAACCGGAGAGGTATTGCCGCCAGGGGAAAAGGGTGAGCTGGTGCTAACCAATATCGTCCAGGAAGCGATTCCCCTGATTCGTTACCGTACTCGCGATATCACCAGGCTGCATTACGAGCCTTGCGAATGTGGCCGTACCATGGTTCGCATGGAGAAAACCATGGGGCGCAGCGACGATATGCTGATTATCAAGGGTGTTAATGTCTTCCCGACCCAGATAGAGGAAGTCCTCTTTCAGGTTGAGGGGTGCGAACCTCACTACCAGCTGGTCATTGAGAGGGAAGGGACACTTGATACCCTGGAGGTCCAGATTGAGGTCAATGAAAATATCTTCTTCGACGAAATGAAAAAGCAGCGGGCCTTTGTCGAGATGCTGGAAAAACGCCTGGCAACCAATATCGGACTGCATGCCAAGGTTAAGCTGATAGAGCCTTCTGCCATGCCACGTCACGAAGGCAAGGCAAACCGCATTATCGATAAACGCAACAAATAAAAAACATCCTATGTATACGTTTTTATTAGGTTTTTATTGTCATCAATAGTGCTTGACAAAAGGGTGGTTATAAACAATAATTCAAATCCGTCGGGCTGTAGCGCAGTCTGGTAGCGCACTTGACTGGGGGTCAAGTGGTCGCTGGTTCGAATCCAGTCAGCCCGACCAAATTTTAACGGAGCAGATCAAGGATCTGCTCCGTTTTTTTTGCGAAGTGACTGTTTGAAAGCATTGCTTCCTTGATCATAAGTAAATGTTTTCCCGAGTCTTTGTTCACCACAATGAGCCCTTCCTGTTCGGGCAAATAACAGGCAACCATGACAAAAATTGCAACTGCAATTGGGATACACACACTTGGAGAGATCTTCTTTCAAGTAATTTCAATATGTTGTCGGTTGGCATGTAAACTGCTAAAAAGTATATGTAAGTTCGCACTATGTTTCGTTGAATTAAAATGCTTACGGATAATAATTACAACTGAATCACACTAATAACTGTTTCCGACAAGGGTAAACTGCAGGTAACTGCGGGGCACAAAGCTACGGGTCCTACAACTGAGGATCGCCGGGCCGCCGAAGAGCAAGAAGCCACCAACCTGGGCCTTCTGTCTTCTAGGAACGCTAACCCAAGGAGGTGGTTATGTTTGCCATCAAAACAATTCTGTCTGTCCTTTTACTCCTCATCACAACAACAGCTTTTGCTGCCGGGCCTTTCGTCAAAGGCGAGCTGCTTGTTCAGCAGGTCGTTAAAGCGAACAAGGCCAACGTAGACAAGGCCATTAAAGACAACGGCGGTACCCTCCTGCAAGAGCTGCCGCAGATCCGCATGAAGCGCATCAGGGTGCCGGTAAAGAACTTCGACAAGGTCAAGGCAGCGCTGGCTAAAAATCCCAATTTCGAGTTTGTCGAGGAGGATTTTATTGCCCAGGGCATGATCGTTCCCAATGACCCCAGCTTTGCCAGCCAATGGCATCACACGAAGATTATGTCTCCCTCAGCGTGGGAACTGGGGGTTGGCTCAACAGCAATTCCGATCGCCATTATTGATTCCGGTGTTGATTCCGATCACCCTGATTTGATGGCGAAACTCATGCCCGGATACAACTTTGTAGCGAACAACAGCGATACGCAAGATACTTATGGGCACGGTACGGCAGTTGCCGGCTCTGCCGCCGCAGCCTCAAACAATGCCACAGGGGTTGCCGGTGTCTCATGGAACAGCCCGATCATGCCTCTCGCTGTTCTTGGCTCAGATAATCTGGCAAGCTACAGCAGGATCGCCAGCGCTATTGTTTATGCGGTTGATCACGGCGCAAAAGTCATCAATCTCAGCCTTGGCGGCCCTAACTTCTCCTCGACAATGGATAACGCAGTCAACTACGCATGGAACAATGGTGTCCTCGTCTTTGCTTCAGCTGCCAACTCCAATACCAACGCTCCCTACTATCCAGCGGCCTGTGCTAATGCCGTTGCCGTTGCCGCAACCGATTCAGCCGACAATAAAGCCAGCTTTTCGAACTACGGCGACTGGGTCACATTCACTGCACCCGGCGTCTCGATCCGGACCACCAACAATGGTGGTGGTTACGGTACCTGGAACGGGACCTCATTCTCATCACCCATTGCTGCCGGTCTTGCAGCCCTGGTATGGAGTGTCAATCCTCAATTTACCCATCAACAGGTTCTGGAGATCTTGAAAAGCACGACCGACGATATCGGTGCTTCCGGTTTTGATAATGTTTTCGGTCATGGTCGAATCAATGCTTATAGCGCCATGATGGAAGCGATGAACTATCAACCGGTCGTGGATACCGAGGCTCCTTCTGTAGCACTGACCAGCCCAAGCAACAACCAGACGGTTTCGGGTAATGTTTCTATTACCGCTAGCGCCAACGACAATGTCGCTGTTGGTAAGGTCGAATTCCGTCTCAACGGATCGCTTATAGCTAGCGACACCTCAGCCCCATTTGCAACGACGTGGAATGCATCCTCTGCCGCAAGTGGATACCATACGGTTGAGGCTAAGGCTTTCGATAGTTCAGGGAATCCGTCGCTAATCGATGCGGCCCAGGTTCTCATAGAAGAGATTATTATCGTTGCTGACACCTTGCCTCCAAGCGTGACGATCTTGTCCCCCTCCAATGGATCGACTCTTGGTAATAGAACCACCATAACTGCATCGGCATCGGACGAAAACGGTGTCGTCGAAATGAAGGTCTATATCGATGGCAGACTGAAGGCAACTCAATCGGCTAACTCAGTCAGGGTGCGCTGGAACACGCGTAAGATCAGCAAAGGGGCTCACACGATAAGAGTGGAAGCCAGAGATGCGGCCGGGAATTTTGGCTATGACGAAAGTGTTTATTACAAGTAAAGCAGATAGCTAAATTAAACAAAAAAAGCCGGAGTAAAAACTCCGGCTTTTTTGTGTGATTTATGAGGAATGTATCAATTCTTCTTGCGACGATAGGCAGCCAGTCCGATAAGCCCTGCGCCGAGCAGGATCAGTGTTGAGGGCTCAGGTACGACATTCAGTGGAGGGATACCGCCCTCCCCAATGAGTTTCAGGCTACCCTCGCCATCGGGACCAACGTTCATCATGCGCATAAAAATATCTCCATCTAACAATGTAACATCTTGTAAAAAGTCGATAGTCAAAATAGCTGTGGTGAAATAATTTGGCAGAGTAGCCAGTTCAGTAGAACCAACGGCTGCAGGATTATAGAGCAACCCAGAGGCACTCAAACCGTTATTAGACAAATAATTTATATCAAAGCTATTAACGCTACTTGGGATGGATGAGCCTGTATTTAAAACCCATTCAGAACCAGCTGACACCAGAGTATTGCTTGCATCATATGCAGTTAAACTCCACGAATCATAGGCAAGGGAAGACAGCTCAAAACCGAACCCAGAGATACCTGAGGCATTGTCGTATGTCCCTGCACTATAATTAGTTACAGTGCCATCATCGTAGGTAAAATCATTAGCGAAGGTCAAAGACGTTGCTGAGGTATTATTAACAGTTACCGTTACCGTACTACCAGCGACAGTATCAGCAATGGTGATATCCATATTTCCACTGCCCATCACTATATTGGTGTCAACACCAGTCAGGTTAAAGTCACCTGGTGTACCTTCAAAGCTGTAGAAGGAACCGAAGGCCAAGCCAGGTAAAAGCGTAAGTAGTAAAAGTAAAATCAATTTCTTCATATTTTTAAGACCCCTGACATTGAGTTATTGTTACTTAAATGATAGTCGTTGTTTAAGGTTAGCAATTATAGTGCCATCACATAAGTACATGAAATTATTATATAAATATTGTGAGAGAATACGGCCGTAAAGTTTTTCGACAATAGGTATGTCAGTTTCGCCCGACCTGTCTGGACATTGGTGAGGTTTTTACCAAAAATGCCAATATCCCGTGGTCAGGACATAATAAGCAAGACAAAGGTTGGCAACGGCATGTGAAAGGATACAGTGGGCAATGCTCCTGGTCATATAATAGATTGCATTGAAAATCACACCGGCCATAATGCCGGCGAACACATAATGATGTTCCAGGCCGAAAAGGATCGCGACCGCCAGGAAAGAAAAGAGACTGTACCGACCGATAGCGACCTTTGTGAAGTCGCTGTCAATCAGGTAGCGCAGCAGGAAAGACCTCCAGAAAAGCTCTTCCATAATCGGCACGATGATCACGGCCCCAGTGACCCTGACAGCAATCATGGTCCACTTTATGCCCTCGGTATTGAAGATGCCGGGATTGAACCCCGCAGGGGCGTTCTGGCTGCCGAGCGTCCAGTCCATGTTGATCCACAGGAAGAATATCAAAATCCCTGACCCTGCACTCAGTGCGAGGTTGCGATAATTGCGCAGATCTTTAAAAGTGATCTCTGGATAGCTACTCCAAAACAGTATCAGTATCAGCCCCGTCAACGCAGCTTTGGGGATATATAGCCAGTAGAGCAGCGTCGGGTCAAAGTTGAGAAACTGGTGGCTCAGCAGGTACCGCAACCCTTCTTCGATTGCGATGAAGCCCATAAAGGCAACGAAAGGTGCCACTCTGGTGACTGTTGGGCTTTTGAATCTGTTTGTTTTCATATACCCCCCGCATACGTATTAAATAATGAATCGTTACAAAAGAGCTGTCGAAAATATTTACAGCAGTCTAAAAATTTCCTAACGGTTATAATTGAAGCACCAGTAATCGGCGCGAAAAAACTATGGTACAAGAATTGCTATAGATCATTATGCACTAAAACGACTTGACAACATCTACACAGTTAATTGACAATTGACAAATACGTGTGTCTGAAAAGCTGTGTCGTAACCACCCGATGATGAGTGATTCAGTACAATGAATGCCTCAACCCCGCCGACAAATGCAACTGAAAATTTGCAATCTGAATTTGATGTTATGTACCAATCTTTTATGGCCTCCAATGACATTCGTGATGCTACGCAGCACATTCTGGACCTTGCGACGCATTTGACAGGTGCGGAAAACAGCTCGCTGATGTTGCTTAACGGGCATGGTCAACTTTACATACTGAATTCCCGTGGCCTGCGCAGCGCTGCCCTAAAGTCTCCACTCGTCGAGGTAGGGGAGGGGATCGCCGGTCAGGTTGTCGAACAAGGCACTCCTCTTCTGGTTGAAGATATTGCACAGGATGAACGCTTCTCCGCCCACTACAGGAGTAATCGTAGAAAAACCAACTCTTTCATTGCTTGCCCTATTACAACCAGCGAGAAAGTCATCGGTGTCCTTAACCTGAACGACAAGAAAAGCGGGGAACCTTTTAATCCAGAAGATTTTGACCAGGCCCAGATGATTTCTTTAATGGCTGCAACGGCGTTGCGCAGTTTCCTGGGCGACAACAGGATCAAGTTCAAGAGTGAGGACCTTGATGATATCTTTCATCGTCTTGTTGAGGCGGAGTCTAACAACCGTGAGTTTGTCGCCCGCATTTCCCATGATATACGCACGCCCCTAAACAACATAAAAGGCGCGGTCTACTACCTCAAGGGCTCTTCAACATCAGCCAAAACTGAAGATCAGGATTTTTATGAAATCATCGAGAGAGAGGTTGACTACCTGATCTCTTATCTAGATGAGGGCATCAAGAAGCACGAGAGCATGCAGACACGACTGATTGAAATTGAAGAGAAGGAAAAATATAAACACCTGCTGGAGTGAACGTTTCTTTATCTCTCTTCCACAGAAGTTACCTGTTCCATATTTTAGCCCTGTTCAAATCTGGCTGAGTGAAATTCAGAAGCCATCCCTGTCGTTAACATTAAGAATGTCCGCTACCGAGGGGCCTTTTTTATAGGTGACGCTTTATATTGAATTGTTCGTAAATCCCTGAAGCTCCTTCCAATACCGTGAACAAGATTCCAGAAAACCTGTTTTGCTCAGGCAGTTGAGAAGTTTTATAATACTTAAGGGCTGATTTTAGGCGCTTTTGTCTCTATCACGTATGTAATTGTCCTCGTAATGTGCTAAAATACCATTTTTATATATTTGATTTAGTCTCAAGATTTGAGTTCTCTGGACTGTGGGTTGTAGATGAATATCGACGCCTTAGTTGATAATGAGTTTTCCCGAAATATAGGTCTGTTGAGTGAGCAGGAACAGGAGAAGCTTCTTCTCGCCAGGGTTGCAGTCGTTGGCGCCGGTGGCGTGGGTGGGCTGCATATCCTTACTCTGGCTCGCCTTGGCATCGGCAAATTCAATATCGCCGACCCGGACACTTTTGAAGCCGCCAATGTCAGCCGCCAATTCGGAGCGGCGAACTCTACCTTTGGACGTAATAAAGCCGAAGTCCTTGCGGAGATGGTTAAGGACATCAATCCTCAGGCAGAGGTGACGACCTTTCTCCAAGGTGTCACCGAACAGAATCTCGACGAATTCCTTGGCGATGCAAATGTCCTGGTGGACGGTATCGATTTTTTCGAATTTACAACTCGCCGTAAAATATTTATAGCTGCACGAAAAAAGGGTATGCATGCCATTACTTGCGCACCGTTAGGCTTCGGAAGCACACTTCAAACCTTCTCTCCTGACGGGATGGATTTCGACACCTATTTCGGAACGAATGAACGTCAACCCTACGAGAAAAACCTTGCCGCTTTTGCTGCAGGGTTGGCACCGAGCCCGTACCACATTAGCTATCTGGATACCTCTAAAGTCCGCATGAAAGAAAAAAAAGGGCCTGCGGTTGCTCCAGCATGTACCCTGGCAGCATCTCTGCTTTCCACAGAAGTTGTTAAAATCATTACCGGGAGTCAGAAAATATATGCAGCCCCACATTACATTCAGATAGACATGTATAAACGGAAGTTGAAAAAAGGTTATCTCTGGCTGGGGGGCAACAATCCGCTGCAAAAGCTAAAGGCTGAGATTATCTTCAGAAAATTCAAAAAAAACATGGAGTCTGAGCCCTAATGTATAAGTGTCTGACAATCACATTAACATTCTTGTCCCTGCTTGCTTCGATATCCTTTGCGGCCGACCCGTTGACGCCTGCACAGATTGCCCAACTGACCTACGATCGTTATCTGGGTGATGATATGCAGATGCGTGGGACCATGCAACTAACCAGCAAAAATGGTCATGTCCGCACCCGCGAATATAACTCTCTGCGTAAAGACACTAAAGATGAGCGAAGACAGTTGATTCGTTTCACCGCTCCGGCAGACATTGACGGGACAACTTTTTTGACCATTGAAAAAGACTTCAGCAGCAACACAGAACAGCATCTTTATTTACCGGCCCTGAAAAGAACACGACGGATAGTGGCCAGCCAGAAAGGGCGCAGTTTCGTTAATTCCGATTTCACTTACGAGGATATGCAGCGCCACTCGGTATCAGCGTGGGACTATCAACTGGACGGTGAGGAAGTTGTCTTAGGAAGCGCTTGTTATATCCTGGTCAGCACCCCGAAGGCATCCACTGATACCCAGTACAGCAAAACAGTAACATGGATAGAGAAGAGTAGCTTTCTCCCACTAAAAATGATTTTTTGGGACAAAAAAGGACAAAAGTCAAAAAAATATACGGTTGTCAGTTTCGCACTAATCGATCATATTGCTACGGAGACGGAGGTCCTGATGGAAGACCTCCTTTCTGACCACAGGACAAGTCTCATGACCTTGGCGATCAAATACAATACCGAGCTTAAAGACTCGCTCTTTACAGCCCGCGCGTTAGAGAGATAAAGATGCAGAGCCTTTGCCATTTAATGCCAAGTTACAAGCGTGTCATTTTAATGACTTGCGTTTTGTGCTCGGCAATTTTTATATTTATGCCAACCACCCAGTGTCACGCTGCCCTTCTTCAGAGAATTGATGTTGTCGCGGACGTTGAGTCAACAGATGTCATTTTGCGGATCGATGAAAATGTTCGCTATCAGCAAAGTTACCTTCCGGCCAGTGACTCTTTGCCTGCTCGCTGTTACATAGATCTTTTCAGCACGAGCCTAAATCCATCCTTGCAACCTTGGTTTCAGGTCGATGGTCAGCACATCTCGAAAATCAGAACCGGTAGCTATGCGACAAAGCTGAGGATCGTTGTGGATTTGAAAAACGACTATGTTTGCCACGTCATCCCCTCAGCAACTGAACCCTTTCAGATTCGAATTTCTGTGTCAGAAAAAGCACCATCAAAAAATAAACAGGCCACTTTAACCGGATCGAGAATGGCTGAAACCCAACCTGCCGGCAATAACATCGAACTCCCTGAGACTCAGGGTATTAGTAAGGCCACATCGTTGAAGAGCACCTCATCCCCCTTCAATTCAACATCCGTTATCACGGAAGTGGATGGGCAACTGTCTGAGTTCTCTGCTCCAGAGAAAAAGGGAATCTCCCTCTGGGGGTGGGTGCAGGGTTTTTCAGCACATGATACCCGGAAGGACCGAGCGGAAGATCATAAATTGTCTCGACTGCAGGGAAGAATGGGAGCTGAGTGGGAAAAAGAGCTCGACCCTGAGTCTTTACTTGAGCTACACGCCGCCATTGCTCTTGACCGAATATTTTACGATTCTGACGAGGCTGACGAAGAGACAGATGTAAAACTCCATGAAACTTATCTGCAATTTAACCGTCCCGATTGGGATGTTTCTTTTGGAAAGCAGCGAGTTCGCTGGGGGAAAAGCGATCAATTCTCCCCTGTAGACAGCATCAACCCACAGGACTTCCGACAATTTGTAACTGTCGACCTGGAAGAAAGAGCTCTTCCCAGCTGGCTTTTACGAAACCGCTGGTACGGGGATTCGATTGGTCTGGAAACAATCATCCAACCTTGGTTTAAAAAATCAGAGATCGATTATTTTGATTCCGACTGGGCCATTTACCGTAATTTGCGCCAGTCAATAATTGATAATCCATCTGCTCCTGCAGGGTTGAAAGACTACACCCGCAATATCCGCGTCAACGCACATAAACCGAACAAATCTCTCGAAAACGTCTCGGCCGCGGCCAGATTTACCTGGCAAACTGAACAGACTGATTTTGCTGTGAGTTATCACTATGGTTGGGAGACCTTGCCGACGATCACGAGCTTCCCTGTTAAAAACATCAATTACTCCGGGGGGCGCAATATTGATTTAGGCCAACTCCTCGCAGATGCAGTGTTCACTAATGAGAGAGTTCAAGCCAGGTACAAGCGTCAAAGGACTATTGGTTTCGAATGGGAAACAGCTCTTGATCCAATCGGTTTTCGTGGTGAGCTCGCCTATATTGACAATGTTGCCTTCCTGAGCAGCGATCTTACTTCAGTGCGTAAGGCGGTCACCCCTCTGGTTAGTGGCATCGATTACACCTCTGCAACAGAGTGGTATTTCAACCTGCAGGGCTCCTGGTATCATATTCATGATTACACTGGTGAAATTCTTTATTTTGAAGAGGATACAGTTTCGGTCTTTGGTGAAATAAACAAACCGGTCTGGCGGGGAAACCTGGAATTTTCGACTAAATACAATTACACACTCACGGACAAGAGCAGCTACCTGCAACCTTCGGTCACATTGAAATATTTCCGAAATCTCGAATGTGAAATCGGTGCCATGTTTTTCAACGGTGATGAGGATACCCTGATGGGATCTTATGACCATGCTGATCAGGTTTACGGCACTATTAAGTATTCGTTTTAGTAATCTTTATCGCAATAGATTAAGGTAGTAAATGATACAAAAATTTGTCCATAAAAACTGTTCCCTCCTGTTTTCTCGACCACGCACTTACCTCTGCTTTCTCGTCCTGATGACAGTCTTTTTGGGGTACTTTTACGCTAAGCTGCCCGTAGATACCTCGGTTGAGTCTTTGATCATTGAAAATGATCCAGACCTGGCCTTGTATGAAAGATTCAAGGAACAATTCGGAGAGGATGAGTTCCTGGTAGTGGGGTTTGAGAGCCCCCATATTTTTACGGATAAATTCCTTGAGCATATAGCTCTTTTAACAACAGAGCTCGAAGGGGTTCAAGGTGTTAAGGAAGTCGTTAGTCTTACCAGCGTAGAAGACATTCTTGGTACCGATGCGGATTTCATCGTTCAACCTCTGGTTCCTTCAGACTCCGGAGACGATCTCGATATTGCCTACATCCTCAGTCGCATTGAGCGTAATCCGCTGATCAAAGGCAATGTCGTCTCGAGAAACGGGCAGGCCTCCCTGTTCCTTGTCAGGACAACTCGGCAGAAGGGTGACGGCGACTTCGATGCCAGCCTGGTTGCCGCTGTCACAGCCGCTTTAGATGACCATCATGACATGCCTGCGGATGTACAGTTGCATGTCGCTGGCTGGCTTGTCACTGATACCAGCATGGCTTCCTATATGAATAAGGACATGGCTCTGTTCATGCCTTTAACATATATACTCATAGCCCTTCTGCTCTGGGTTTTCCTGCGTAACCTGCCGGCAATGATCATTTCTCTGGTCAACATCAGCATCTGCCTGGTCTGGACCATGGCTTTTCTGTATTTTACCGGTGGGGCCATGAGTCCCATGACTTCCATTTTGCCACCATTAATCATGGCACTGGTAGTCTCAGACAGCATTCACATTCTGCAAAAGTTTCTTCAGACGCAGGAAAATGATCTGCGACTTCGCATTGAAAAGGTCATGCAGCGTCTTGCGGTCCCCTGTTTTCTGACAAGTTTGACTACTGCTATCGGTTTTTCGAGTCTGGGGTTCAGCGACATACCGCCCATTCGCCATTTTGGCCTTGCTGCCGCCGGTGGTATGCTGGCCGAGTTTTACTTGAGTGTGACCCTTATCCCTCTGGGCCTTTGGCTCTGGGGGAGAAGACACCCCATTGTCGACCAGAAAAAAGGGATATTCAAGGGCCTCGACCGTGTCGGTGAATGGACTGGGCGCAAGGTCACGATCTGGTACAAACCGATTCTCTGTGCGTCTCTTGCGATCCTTGTCCTGTGCGTTTATGGTGCCACAAAAGTTCAAGTGGAAACCAACCTGCTGGACTACTTCCGTGATGGCAGTGAAATACGCCATGCCACCGATTTCGTCGACAGCAAATTAGGTGGGGTCAACACCCTGGAGGTTTCTCTGCGCAGCAACGAGATGGAGTACTTCCTCGATCCAGCAAATCTTAAAAAAATCGAGGAGATTTCCAACTACCTGCAAAGCGTCGAAGTTGTCTCCGAAACAACCTCCATGATCGATTTCCTCAAGCAGATGAATCAAGCTTTCCATGCCGATCATCAGCAATACCATGCATTGCCGAGCAGCCGCGAACTGATTGCCCAATACTTGCTTCTGTACGATGGCGAAGAGCTGAGTAACTTTGTCGACAATGACTACAGTTGGGTGCGCATCTCTGCGCGTGTGACCGAACACAGCTCACAGAAGCTGGCACATATCATTGCAGACATTGATCGTTACCTCACTGAGACCATCGACGATCCCACTATTCAGGTAAACATTACCGGGAAGACATTCCTCGTCAACAAACTGGTGGAAAGCATTGTCGAAAGTCAGGTGAAAAGTTTGTCCACAGCCTTCGTGGTTATTTTTCTGGTTTTGTTGTTCGTGTTTCGTTCTTTCAAACTTGGCTGCATCTCCCTTATCCCCAACGCTCTACCCATCATCATGAATCTTGGTATCATGGGGCTTGTTGGCATTCCTCTCAACACCGCCACGGCGATTATTTCAGCAGTCGCCCTCGGTATCGCTGTCGACGACACCATCCATTTGCTAACCGAATATCAGCAGCAAAGTGCAGGTGGCGCTCTCCGCCCCGAAGCGATCCGCTCCAGCATCAACGAAAAACTCGGTCCTATTCTGTCAACCTCACTGATTCTGGTGTTAGGGTTTGGTGTCCTGATCTTCTCCAGTTTTGTCCCCACCGTTCAATTTGGATTACTCTGTGCTCTGATTATGTTTTTTGCCATAATCAGCGACCTGGTTGTTCTTCCTGCCATAATAATGATTGGGTGCGGAAAAACATAATATGCAAGACCTTTTAGTCTATTGAAGGTGCGGGTGCATAGGTTCTAAGGGTCCAAAGTTATTCAGGTTATTCAAAAATCACAATCTGGAGTAAACACATTAAGGCCCCGCTACTGCGGGGCCTTAATGTGTTGCTCAACCAGTATGGCAGGCCCTCATGTTGTGAAGAGCTCACGCAGAAAGTTGTCAGTTGTAAACAGATAGTGTTTAAGCTGTCGGTGATCTTTACAGTTTGTTTGCAAGGCTTTCTCTTGCGGTAAAAATATAACAAAATCATATACTTACATGTTGGCACATGTGTTGCAAACATAAAGAATTACGAAATATAAGTGCAAAAGGTCGAGAGATTTAGGTGCACTTCATAAAAGGCAGTTTTTATAATCGAAAGGAGAAGAACAATGAAGAAAAGTCTGGTTTTAACAATTTGTCTTGGGGTGTTGCTTGCTACGGTCGGGACTGTTCATGCTATCCCGTTGATCTGGGATGTAGGCGCAGGCGGATCCGGTGCAGGTGTCACTATCGCACCGTTCGACGGTGATACTCTTACAGGTGTGTTCGATCAGGTAGCTTTTGCTTCTCAGACCTCAACCATCCAGTATGATGATGATGGCACCCCGGGCTTCAGCGTAGGTGACTCTTTCTTAGATGCCGGTAATTTGAAGGTTAATGACTTCCTGGCCTCTGGGATCGTTGATGATGAGGGTTTGAATTTACTTCCCTTTGCCGGATCGGGAGCCTATGAGGCTACTGCTGACTGGAACAACCTGACCGGTACTGTCACTGGTATTACCTTTGACGCTGGTACCGGAGATACTCAGGTTGATCTCGACTACGATACCGGAACGATTAATTTCTATGTTGACACCAGTCTGAATTCGACATTTGACAACCCGGGCGGTACTGCTCCCCCCTCAGGGGCCGGCGGTACAGGTTTTGCTGATGGCACGCTCGTAGCCACAATGTCAGTGCTTGATGGTGTCGGACATACTTTCCTCGATTTAGCTGGTGGCGACCTTCAAAATCAGGGTTCGGTTGAGTTGTTGATGGAGTTCACCTTCATGCTGGACGACTTCTGGCTCAATATGGACGGGGTGGACTTGTTGGATCTACATCCGATGTCCTGGAATTTCTTCACAACCGACATGAATATCGATACGCCGAATCAAGACCCAGGTGTCCCAGTTGGGGCCCTCTGGACCGCGTATTCGAACCAGAACGGTTCTGGTGAGCTTACGGTTATCCCAGAGCCTTCCACCATGATCCTCCTTGGTTGTGGCTTGATCGGTCTGGCATTTGTTTCACGGAAAAGATCTCGTGGGTAAATGCTTGAGGTAGAGTGATCTATCGTATTTGTACTATTGATTGAAGAACGATAGGGGGGCAACCGGATTTTCTGGATGCCCCCCTTGTGATTTTGTTGAGAGTTTTAATTGTTGAGTTAAGATACTACTGAACATGTGATTTGAAGCCGTATGTTGCTCTTAACAAGGTGTAAAAACAACATAGAATCAAGAAAGGAGTATCAGTTATGAGAAAGTACATGTTACCCACCATTGGCCTGCTATGGTTGCTCGTTTTTACAGGGTTTGCCCATGCCAAGCAGATCAGTTGGAATGTCGGCGTGGCTGGTGCGCCCCCATTCGGTGATGCCGATACACTCACCGGCGCATTCGACCAGATCGCGTATTACGCACAGACATCGACGGTGCAGTATGATACGGATGGAAGTGGCGCCGTATCTGAAAATGATGAATTTCTAGATTCCGGTGATCTGAGGGTTACTGGCCTGTTAGCGCCAACTCTTATAGACAAGGAAGGGCTGAAAGTTACTTACGAGGTGACCGCTCGTTGGGCCGATGTACAAGGCCATGTTACGAACGTTTCCCTTGTTGACCCCGTTACTGGGGATACCAGGATTGATGTGGTCTACAACAGCGGCACCATCAATGTCTATCTTGACACCAGCCTAGATTCTTTATTTGCCAATCCGGCCGGGACAAATCCCCCAGCTGGAGCTGGTGGTGCTGGTTTTGAAAATGGGACTCTCATTGCGACCTTGAATCTGAAAGAGGGCATTGGGCACACCTTCATCGATCCTGGCGGTGGTGATATCCAGAATGGCGGCTCCATAGACCTCCTCCTGGAATTCACCGATGCTCTCCCCGGCTACTGGTACGATGCCTCTGGAACGGAAGCTCTGGACCCTGTCGGTTCGGAGATGACTCTCCTTTTTGACATGAACTTCGACAGGACGACCCAGGTTCCTGGCCCTGCAGGTGCCCTTTATACCCTATATTCCAATGAGGACGGCTCGATTTTTGTTGAAGATGAAGGCTGTATCGATCTGGAGAAAGAGGTTAGTGTCGATGGCGGTCAGACCTGGTTTGACGCCGATCTTCTGGCCGATGCCCCTGTTACAGGCCTTGCGGCAGCCTACCGTTTGATTGTTTGGAACTGTGGCGATATCCCATTGACCGATGTCACTCTGACTGATATAGACCCCACATCGACAGACCCGGAGACGATTCTCTTTACAGAGAATATCGGCGACCTCCAGCCCGGCGAGCGCAAGGTCATAGAAGCATTTTTTATAGCAGACATTGCACTTGACGGCACCTACTCGAACACCACTCCCATTGATGGCTTTGGAGCTTTGAACGCTCCTGACCGTTGCAACGACCCCTGGCTCCCGGGTGAAGGCTACTCTGATGGGGATTATCTCAACACGGCACAGGTGACGACCTTTGAGGGCCCCAGTGACGATGACCCGGCCTGGGTGGTTTGTGAAGAGCAGGTAGCCGGTGACTGTCGTATGACCGGAGGTAGTGTCACTGTCAATGAGTTTATCGGTGATGATGGGAAGGCAAGAGTCTTCTATACTTACGTCGAAGACACTTATGCGGATGCGATAGACGGCAAAATTAATAATGGTACTCTTAAGAAAGCTGCCGATGGAACCATTGGTTGGGTCACGACTGGCGGCCAAATCAATGCCCCGTCAACTGATATTGGACCTCATCCTGGACATTGGACCCATACACAGCATGCCGGCGAGGAAGGCATTTTCACCTTCCTGTCTGGTACCTCCAGTGCCCCTCCGGGAACCGAGATCAGCAATGTCGACTGTGCTGACCCAGGCTGGTGTGTTCAGGCCCGTTGTGCCCCCTTCAAGCAGATTTTCTGGGACGGGATCGGCTACTTCCCCAACAAGCATGGCGGTGTTGACTTCAACGCCAACTTCCCTTTGCCGCCCTCTGATTGCACGGTAACTCCCGGTGGTCCGAGCAGAGATGGTACTCTCCATTATTACCATGCGATGGTTGGCGATTTCGGTGAAAATGACCGTAAGAACCGCCAGCCCGACAACTCAGAGTGCGATTGGGCGTTTACGGGGCCAAAGAGTTATGATGTTGACGACTATACCCCAATAGATGCCGTACTGGATGATCAATTCGGCGACAAGGGTGGTCAGGTTTGCGACAAGTGCGCTGACTATTACCAGATCCAGATTTTTTGCGGTGCAACTGAAGAGACCAAGGGTGAAGTTATCTATACCTTCGAAGATTTCATCGATGGTGGTAACTTCCAACTTCACCCGGAAACCAGTGAGCAATGCACTGTGGACCTCTTTTAACGGCAGTCTGTTTCTTTAACGATAAAGGAGCGGCCTCGTCAGGGGTCGCTCCTTTATTTATGAGGAGTGGGAGTATCGGAAATAGTTATATTCAGAATCATCTTGCTAGGCTGAGAAGAGGTGATATAATGACTATGGTCGAGTAAGATTAGCGCACACAAATTATGTCTTTTCTGTTAACCCTTCACGAGACACTACATCTCTTTTTCTTGATTATTGTTCTGTTTAGATAAAATACATGATGTCGAAATTTTTTACAGGGTTTTCGTTTGCTAACATTGTTTTTTTAGTGAATGATAAAACGGCTACCTTTTAACCTGGTCTTGTTTTTAAGCGATATTCTGGTCGAGATTGCAAGCATCAATGAGTATTATGCGAAAGTTTAACACTTAGAGCTTAAGTAAGTTATAAAGAGTCAATCACCATGCCTTATTCTTTCAGCTACGGATGCGTAGAGAATCTAGCGAACCAATCGGAGGTTCTACAGGACACCTTCGGTTTAAGGTATCAGGTCTATATTAATGAGTGGGAATTTGAGACTCCCGATGATCACCCGATCGGCTTGGAATATGATGATTATGATCCAAATTCTGTCCACTTTTATGCTCGATGCAAAACTGAAAGCAAAGTCATAGCTACCGTTAGGACAATTCTGAACTCGGATCTAGGTTTTCCTGTTGAAAAACATTTCGAATTGACCGAAAGTCCTGAAGGTGTTCATAGGGATGCTGTTGGAGAAATCTCAAGACTGGCGGTATCAAAAGAATATCGGCAGCGTGCGATTGATAATGCTTTGTTCAAAGCGGGCCCCTTTATACCCAACACCTTGCCGCGCTATATGGACGATGGTAGGGACATCCGCCGTCATTGCGAACATGAATTGGTTCGCGGCCTGTACCTTTTGCTTTACAGGGATAGCAAACAGCGTGGGTTGACACACTGGTATGCGGCCATGGCAAAAGGACTGCATATAATCCTCAAACGTTGGGGGATTCCATTCCACCAGATTGGCGCAGCTAAGGATTATCACGGTTTCAGAGCGCCTTATCTTGTCAGCATAGAGAAAGTTGAGCAAACGCTTGAGAAAAAAAACCCCGACCTCCTTGAGGAAGCAAGAAGGCTTCCTTTCTCGTAAAAACAGTACTTTATCTTCTGCCTCCGTATTCTTCTTTTTTCTAAACACTTCCGGCCCACATATTGCTGTGCTATTATTGCTAGTTCTAACAGCTTGTATAGCTATGGGTTTAGCTTGCAGGCTCAAACCCGGTCCGCGGAGATCGACATGCAGTTGTCCAATTTTAAATTTGAGGTTGTCGAGGACCAGCTTGACAGTTCAAAACTGTTCGAGGCCATTTACCGGCTGAGATATCAGGTCTACGTGAAGGAGTGGGGCTTTGAGAAACCTGAAGACCACCCGGAAGGACTGGAAAAAGATGATTACGAACAACGCTCCCGTCACGTTTACGCTTATACCGGGGAAGAAGATAATGTGATAGGTACGGCCAGGATCATTTTGCCGTCGGATTCTTTGTTCCCTCTGCAAGAGAACTTCGATATCGATAATCGCTTGTTCAGTAATCCGTGCCACAAAGTCGCTGAAATTTCAAGGCTTGCAATATCCAAGGATTTTCGCCGTCGTGCTATTGACCATGTACTTTTCAATAAAGACAAAACCTGTAGCGAGGATCTGATTCAGTACCAGAAGATGGTAAAAATAGAAAACGAGCGACGTAAATGTGAGCATGAGTTGGTTCTTGGTATCTACCTGTTGATCTATCTTGAAAGCGTCAGGTTGGGGTTGACTCACTGGTGTGCCGTGATGGCCAGGGGGTTGTATGTCATTCTCGCCCGATGGGGTATCCCTTTTAATCAGGTCGGCCCTGAGAAGGAGTACCACGGCATCAGGGCTCCTTACGTTGTAAGCCTCAAAGATCTTGAGACCTCCTTAATGAAGAAGAATCCTGATTTGCTGCAACTTGCTAGGCAGGATTTTGTATAAAATCTAAATTTTGATAAAATGGGAGTCCGTTTTTATGGGCCAATAACGAATTGGAGGGCTCTATGGGCGATGGATCCAAGGGGAAGGTGTTGATTGTCGATGATGAGCCTACGGCACTAAAGGTTCTATCGGCGATACTTGATGCCGAGAATTATCAGGTCCTTCAGGCTAACGGTGTTGATCATGCCATCCGTGTGCTGGAAGGCGGTATTGTCGATACAGTTATTACCGACATGAAAATGCCTGGCAAAACAGGTCTTGATCTGTTTCGTTATGTTCAGGAACGTCACCACTACATTCCTGTCATTTTCCTGACTGCGTATGGCACAATCGAAGCTGCCGTCAAGATGATGGATTCTGGTGCATTTCATTATTTTGTCAAACCTCCCGACTTTTCAGACCTGAAAAAAGTTCTTTCCAAAGCTGTTGATCAGTGCAAACTCAAGCGCAAAATTATCAGGCTCAAGAAGCAGCAAGATGTGGTTTACCAGTCACTTTTTCTTCTTGGTTCTTCGTCTGAGATGAAGCGAATCTATGAGACAATCCAGTCTATCAAGAACTCATCATGCAGCGTATTGGTCGGGGGTGAAACCGGTACCGGTAAGGAGTTGATTGCTCGAGAGCTTCACTATTCCAGTAACCGGAGTCACAAGCCGTTTATAGCCGTAAATTGTGCGGCAATACCTCATGACCTGATCGAGGCGGAACTGTTTGGACATGAAAAAGGGGCTTTTACTGGTGCCTCTCAGCGTAGAGTAGGGCGTATAGAGGCCTCCTCGGGTGGGACCCTTTTTCTGGATGAGATAGGCGAACTCGATACGTCCGTGCAGTCAAAACTGTTGCGTGTGCTACAGGAAAGAGAACTCAGTCGTTTGGGTGACAATATTGCCATTGAGGTGGATTTTCGTTTGATTGCGTCCACGAATCGTGATCTGCGTCAAGAGATAGAGACTGGCAATTTCAGGGAAGACCTTTTTTACCGGCTGAACGTTGTCTGCATCGATGTTCCACCGCTGCGTGACAGGAAAATCGATATCAATCTGTTGTCCAGAGCCTTCGTCGATGAATTCTGTGAGCGAGAGGATAAGCTTGTATCCTTAGCCAATAGCACCATGAAGTCACTACAGGACTATGATTGGCCGGGCAATGTTCGTGAGCTCAAAAATGTGATTGAAGGTGTTGTTGTCATGGCAAAGACTCGAAAGATAAAGCCTGAGGATCTTCCCGCGCATGTGAGCATGTTTACCGAATCGGCCTCCACTGAAGTTATCACCCAGACACTTAAAGAATTGGAGGCAGTGACCATACTAAAAGTGTTGAAACAGTGTGATGGCAACAAGAGTCGGGCAGCAAAACTCTTGGGCGTTTCCCGGAAAACTCTATACCAAAGGATTAAGGAGACTCAGTAATATTGGTCGGTTCATCATATTGAACTTGTGTGTAAAAGTAACACAATGTGTGCGTTTATGCATCAATACATGCATAGATGTTTCATATATATACAGTATGCCAACTATCTGCCTCGTTTTGCAACAACTCACTTTTGCTTCACGACTTGCCTGACACCTCAAGGTGCGTAATGTAAGGATTCTCGGCATGGCACAGTAATTGCCTTGTTATTACGCTGATTTTACTATATTTTCTATTATTCTCTGAAAATATTAATAAATACGAGTAGATAATTACATCGTAACTTATTTTAAAAGTTATTTCGTTCTACTTCTAGATGGGGGATTCATGAAGCGATTAGTACTCTTATTTGTTGTGGTTGTTATTCTTCTTATATCAGCCTGTCGAGAGCAGTCCAAAGAAGAAGTCTTCCTGCAAGGGATGGAGTTCGTTAACAACGGTAACCATCAGGCTGCTGTCACACTCTTTAAAAGCGCCCTTGATAAAGACCCCAACTACATTGACGCCAGGCTGCAACTTGGTATTGCGTACCTCAGAACCGGCAAGCACGAAAAAGCTGAGAACGAGCTTGATAAAGCTTTGCTTCAGCAGCCGGACAGCCCTCAGGCCAATCTTAGATTATCTGAAATATACCTGGGGACCAATCGACCTGATAAAGCTATAGAACAGTTAGAAGTACTCCTTGAATCCGAACCAGACAATGCTGACGTCCTGCTGATTTTGGCGAGGAGTAAAGCCGCAATTGGTGACCTGGCAAGTGCAGAGAGGCTCTTTCGCCAAATACTCCAGCTAAATCCTGACTTCGTTGAGGCAAAGCTCGATTTGGCCAGAGTCTTCTATATGACTGCAAGGGATGATGCAGGGGTACAGTTGGTTGAAGAGGTTCTGAAGCAAGACCCGGACAACACGACGGCATATTACCTGTTGGTGAAAAAAGCCCTGTCAATGCGTGATCGGGATGGTGCAATCAAATCTCTGGAAAAAATTAGGTCAATCAACAAAGATGATGATGTTGCCGCTTACCTACTTGGTATGCTCTACATTGATGCCGGTCAGGTTGATGCTGCACGGGAGATTGCCTCAGCGTTGATGACAAGCAAACCAGGACATCCGGCGGGTTACCGTATAGAAGGGATTGCTTTATATCAAGTTGGAGATTTTGAAACGGCAATTCAAAGGTTGCATACGTCAAATAAAGGCATGGATGATTTAGCCGGCTTTTATTTTCTCGGTCTGGCGAATTACCGTATCGGTCAACTTGAGCAAGCACTCGGAGATTTTCAGAAAGCTCTCGATAAAGAACCGAACCATGAGCAATCACGACTCATGGTTGCTCAGACATTGCTCAAACAAGGACGTACAGAAGACTGTATACGAGAGACAAAGCTAGTCCTTGGGAGAAATCCTGAAAATGCTCTTGCCTACAACATTCTGGCCAGCGCTTATATGGTCCTGGGCAATTATGATCTGGCCATGGAATATATCGACAAAGCGGTACAAATTAGCCCTGAGCTGGCTCAGGTGCATCTCAAAAAAGGCTTGTTCAACATAGCTCTCGGCAATAAGGAGCAAGGTGAACTGGACCTTGCTAATGCGGTCGATGCTGCTCCAGAAGCATTAAATACGCGCTTGTTGCTGGCGACCTATTATCTGCGCCAAAACAATTATCCCATGGCTTTGCAAGTCATTGAGAAAGGCCTCACAATCACACCGGAGAGTGCCGTTCTCTACAACTTGTTGGCAGCGGCTCAGTTCGGACAGAATAAGCCTGGCGAAGCTGTTGAAGCACTGAATAAGGCAAAGAAATACAAGCCAGACTACTTTACACCATACTTCAATCTTGCCAACTATTACATCATTCATAAAGACTATCCGGCAGCATTAAGTGAGTATCAAGCCGTTCTGCATGTTGACCCTGTCTACGTATCGGCATTGCTCAAGTCGGCGGTCCTTCATGAATTCCTTGATCAGGACGATTTGGCCGAGTCGCTGTACGTGAAAGCAGCAAGCTCCCAAACATCCCAAGGGCTACTGGCGCTAGCTTCTTTCCAGAAGCGAAAAGGAAAAAGTTCCATCGCGCTGCAGACTCTTGAAGAGGGGCACTTGACTGCCCCCGACAATCCTGAGTTGCTCATTGCTTATGCAGCAGCTTTAAAAGCTGCTGGCAAATATGACGATGCGATTCGTCTTTACCTTCATCTTGAAAGCATTCGGCCTGGCGAAGGGAGGCCTCTTTTGCTAGGTGTTCACTTGGCAAAAAATGATTTTTCGGCAGCACAAGAGATTGCTGACCAGACTTTGGCTGAGGACCCATCTTCTGCAAAAGGTTATCTTTTCCAGTCTGCAGTCTATGAAAAACGTTCTGAACGGCAGCTTGCTATAAAAACCCTCCAGCGTGGTCTTTCGGCTACCGATAATGACAATGGTCTGAGATTGAGGTTAGCAAGCCTTTATTCACAAAGCGGGTCATATGACAATGCCTTGAAGGTTTTTGACGATATTCTAAGCGAAAACCCAAATCTGATTCCGGCCCTTTTTGCAAAAGCCTCTATTTACGATATGAAAGGCGATAAAAAGAAAGCGGAGAATCTGTATGAGGAGATTCTTGATATAGATGAAAATCATGCCTTTGCTCTGAACAACCTGGCACTGCTCATGCTGGATGTCTACTCAGAGAACGAGAAAGCTCTTGAGCTTGCAAGCAGAAGCTTCCGGTTGAAGCCAAATGTTCCGAATATCATTGACACCCTGGGCTATGCATTACTGAAAAATGGCCAAACGGAAGACTCAATCAGCTTTCTAGAAAAAGCTGCCAGCCTGATGCCCGAGGAGGCCAGTGTACACATCCACCTTGCCCAGGCGTACAAAGCAGCAGGTCGATACGATGAGGCCGTAGCAAGTCTGACAACTCTCCGTGAAAAAGGTGCTCGCGAATCAGATTTGAAAGTCGCGGAAGCATTGCTGAAAGAAATGAACTGAGCATGAGCTGGGAAGATCACTACGGTCTTCACTGATTTATATAATTCTCTAGGGGTAGAAGATGCTCAAGTTTGCCAGCATATTGTTTTTTGCCGATACTGTGGCCGCTGTATTGAGTCATCTGATCGGGCAGTTCATACGATTGGGTGAGATTACAGATTTTGTTGGCGCAAGTGATGTGTCTGCATTGGGAATCGTGATTTATGTCATTACTATTTTGCTCGCTGGTTATTTCTGCGAATTGTATACAGGAGATCGCTACATGGAGCGATCCGAGATGGCCTCCCGGATTTCAGTCTCTATCATGATCTCTTTTTTTGTTCTATCCGCCGTTTTTTTTGCTGCTCCCGAGATGGCCCTTGGCCGCGGCGTTCTCTCTCTGTCGCTTATGGTTTTTGGGGTCATTCAGTACCTGATGCATAGGTCTTGTCAGACTTTTCAAAATCTCCCACATCTTACTCAGAAGATAATGATCCTCGGAACGGGGCCGTTGGCGGAGGTGATTGCGCGCGCAATCCCTCTTTCACCGCACAATTTTGCCTTTGCCGGTTTTGTGCAGCCAGAGAAAGATGTTACGACGGTTCCTGATGATCACATTGTCGGTAAAGTGGGGCAGATAGAAGAGCTTTTGTCTGATGGGAAAATCAGCAAGCTGATTGTCTCAATGACCGAGAGACGTGGTGTGCTACCGGTGAGAAACCTGCTAACCTGCAAATTACGGGGCATTGAAATCCTGGACTCACCAACTTTTTATGAAAGCTTGACCGGTAAGCTGCTTGTTGAGGCCATCCACCCGAGCTGGTTTATCTACTCAAGCGGTTTTCGTGTGACTTCCTTCCGGCGTGCGTGTAAGCGGGCTCTTGATATCCTCCTCTCCGTAATAGGAATCATTCTGACCCTGCCCATCCTTCCCGTGATTGCTCTGTTAATCAAAATCAGCTCACCAGGTCCGGTTCTCTTTACACAAAAAAGAGTCGGCGAAGGGGGGTGTGAATTCACCCTGATGAAATTCAGGACCATGTGTGATAATGCTGAGAAGGAAACCGGCCCGATTTGGGCCGTTGAAAATGATCCCAGGACGACCGGGCTCGGTCGCTGGCTGCGCAAAACAAGAATCGACGAAATCCCGCAGATATTCAACGTTCTCAAGGGGGAAATGAGTTTTATTGGTCCCAGGCCTGAGCGACGTGAGTTTGTTGAAAAGCTCTCAGAAACTATACCCTACTATGGTAAGAGACATTTTGTCCGGCCCGGGATTACCGGTTGGGCACAGGTCAAGTACCGCTACGGAGCGTCAGAAGAAGATGCTCTGGAGAAACTGCGTTACGATCTCTATTACATCAAGAACTATTCAATAACCCTTGACCTTATGATTGTTCTGGAAACGATTAAAGTCGTCCTTTTCAGGCGCGGTGGGAGGTAATCAAATGATTCGGTTTTGTTTTGTTCTGCTCTTTTGTGTTTTTTTGCCAACTCAGATTTTTGCCGACGATTATGTCATCGGCGATGGCGACACCCTGAGCGTGTCAGTCTGGGGTGTGCCGGAGCTAAGTGTTTCCATGGTTGTCCGTCCGGACGGCAAAATCACCCTGCCGGCAGTGGGTGATGTTTCTGCTACCGGTTTGACTCCTGTCCAGTTGAGCCGGGACCTGACCAAGGTCTTGGACAGTTATGTCAAGAAACCGATTGTCACGGTCGCGGTGTCCGGGATCACCAACAACCGGATCTATGTCTCCGGAGGCGGGATCCCGTCCCGAGTCATCAATCTTTCCGGCCGCACCACCCTGTTCAAGTTGCTGTGCAGCCTGGCAGGGGTCGAGAATACCGACCTCAAATTTGCGCGCTTGATGCGTGACGGCAAGGAACAGGAAATAGATTTTTACAGCTTGTTCAATGAGGGAGATATAACGAAGGATATCGAACTGCAGTCCGAGGATATCCTCTTCCTGCCGACCAATGAGAAGAACAAGGTCTACGTGGTCGGTGCAGTCAATAATCCCCAGTATATCATTTACCGTGAGGGTTTGAGAATCCTCGATGCCATTCTGGAGTGCGGTGGTTTCAATAAGTACGCCAAAGAAAGCGCTGTGCTGATTCTGCGCAATCAAGCTAATCAAGAGAAGAGCCAGATCAAAATTAATATCGATGACCTCGTCAGCGATGGCGACCTCGGCCAGAATATCGAACTGGCACGCGGCGATTATGTGATCGTTCAGGAAGGCATCTTTTAGAAGGAGGGAGGGGACACATGGAATCCCAGGTTGGACAGGTCAAACAGTTTCTCCACGCCGTCTACACCAGGCGTCGCATGTTTATCACGATTGCCACCGCTATCGCCCTGATAGTCGTTGTTTCGACTTTCTTCAAGACCAAGGTCTACGAGGCGAAGAGTACTGTATTCATTGAGCGTAATGTCATTAAGAACTTGATGAAGGGCCTAACCGTGTCACCCTCCATGGAGGATCGCATCAGGGTGTTGCGCTACTATATGCTGAGTCGGGACGTGGTGACTCGCACCCTCAAGAAGATGGATATGGACGCAGATGCACGCTACGCAGATGCCGCAAGCTTTCAGAGCATTGTGTCAAAGTGCCAAGAGAAAACGAATATAAGAGTCCGGGGCAATGACCTGTTTTTCGTTTCAATTGTCGATTCGGACCCGGTGTTTGCCAGGGAATACATTAACACCCTGGTCAACATATACGTGGAGGAAAACATCTCCGACAAACGTGAAGAGTCTTACGGCGCGAATCGTTTTCTTTCCGAACAGGTCACTTTCTACAAGCAGAAGCTCGATGAAATTGATGCCAGGATAATTGATTACAGGAGAGAAACGGGTATCTACTCATCGATTAACCAAGCTACAGTCATGGCCCAGATAGAATTGGATGAAGAGGCCTTAAGAATGATCAAGGGGCCAAAAACCCAAACCTATGCGACGATTAAAACGATCAGGCAACAGCTCGACAAGGAGCCCTTTGATGTAGAAAATGTTGGTAGCGGTACGGCTTATCGGATAGCCAAAATGCAAGCCAGAGTCAGGGATTTGCTGCTGGTCTACAATGAACAATATCCGACTGTGGTGAACCTGAGAGCCCAGATCGAGGAGCTGCGGAAAAGACAGCAGGAACAGCCTGTCGCAATTCCTGAGGCCGTATCTCAGAGGCACAATCCTGTTGAAGACCCGATCTATGTCGACCTCAAAATGCGTTTGAATGCCGCCCAGTCTGATCTCAACGCATTGCTTGCCGAAGAGAAAGAGCTTACGGCAGATATCCAAGCCAACCTGGAATTGCTGCGTAATTACCCGGAGGACAAGAAAGCTTTGAACGATCTGGAACGTGAACGCGCTATGCAATCTTCCGTTTATGAACAGTTGTTGCAGCGCGTTGGTGTCTCTGAAGTATCCAAACAGATGGAAGTGGCAGACAAGTCAACAACTTTTCGCATTGTTGACCCGGCCATCCTGCCAACAAAGCCGGTTGGCACCAAGCGCCTGTTGATGATGCTATTAGGTGTTTTAGGTGGTGTTGTTTGTGGCTTGGGCGCCGTCTATGTTGCTGAACATGTGGATGACACCATTAAAGGGACAGAACCGCTCCGGGAACTGGGTGTAACTGTCCTCGCGGAGATCCCATTTATCTGGATTGAGACAGACCTTCGGTTGATGCGGAAAAAGGATAATTTAGCTTTTGCTTTTGCCGGCGTCTGCTCTCTCTTGATTGGCGCCATGCTGTTGCATGATTTTCTGGGTTTGTCGTTGATCGATCATGCCCTTGCGAATTTACGTAATGGTAGTGCATAAACAAAAGCCACGCAAACCACAGGATTTAATTAAATCGAGGTTTCCTTATGAGTCGAATAGAAAAAGCCATTGAAATTGCAGCCCGCAAACGCAACGAGCCGGGAGCGATCTCTCCAACATCCAGGCCGCTTCCGGTTGAGTCGGAAGATGTCGCTAAGGTTGCACGCACTCCTCGCCCCGGCTCAGCGATAAAGTTCAACAACCCGTACCTGGTGACCACCAACGACCAGAATTCACCTGCTTCCGAACAGTATCGCAAGCTCAAGTCGTTGATTGTCAAGCTGTCTCAGATGGGTGAGTTTGACAGGGCGCTGATGGTTACCAGCCCGGTGGCCGGTGAAGGCAAGACACTTACTTCACTCAACCTGGCTATTACCATGGCTCAGGAATTCGACCATACCGTCCTTCTGGTAGAAGCTGATATCCGGAAACCTTCTGTGCTCAAATATCTGGGAATGGAAAGCAAGGTCGGGTTATCCGATTGTGTCCTTGATGGCCTTGATATCAGCGAGGTGCTTGTGAAAACCGGGATAGCTGGGCTCAGTATTTTGCCTGCCGGAAGGGAGGTTGATAATCCGGTAGAGCTCTTTTCGTCGAACAGGATGAATGAGCTCTGGGATGAGGTCAAGCAGCGCTACAGGGATCGTTACGTCATAGTCGACACCACTCCCCTGTTGCCTTTTGCCGAACCGCAATACATCGCCAATGCAATCGGTGCCGTTCTGATGGTTGTCAGAGAAGGGCTCACTACTCCTGAAAAGCTAACCAGATCGGTGGAGATACTAAAGAACAACAACCTGCTGGGAGTTGTCTCCAATGGTGTCAGCAGAGTGAATTCCTTGCAGGGTTACTACGGGTATTACGGTTACTGATAAAAAAGGGGATCCTGATAATGACTTTGCGGGCTGCGTTACTGATGCTGATCTTTTGTCCTTTGGCTTTACCTTGCCATGCCCTCTTTACAATAACTCCCGGTGTCAATCTGCACCTGGAATACAATGACAATATCTATCTTGATTCAGAGAACGAGGAAGACGATGTCATTGCCACGGTTGCCCCCAATATCTCCATGGACTGGTTGACGCCCCGCCTCGATGTCTCGCTCTTTGCCAGTGTCTCCATGGAAAAATACCTGAACAATACAGATGAAGACCGCATTGGCCCCGGTGAATCGAACCAGGCGTCCAATCTGACGGCATTGGCCAGGCTTTACCGGGACGTGTTTTTCCTGAGAGTCACTGATACTTATGCACGCGTACCTGTTGACGAAGGCGGTCGTGGTGGAGAAAACAACAGAACCGTCAACCTGACAGATTCAAATAGGCTAACGATCAACCCCTACCTGCAGTTTGAGTTGATGAAGGACACTCAGATGACTCTGGGTTACACCTACACAAATCTCTGGTACGAGGAAGAAGAAGCTGACGATGTCATCAGTCATCTCTATTCGGCAAGCCTGAGCAGGGAATGGTCTCCAAGGATATCCATGAGCCTGTCTGGTTCCCACCAGGAATACCGTCCGAAAAACGCTGACAAGGTTCTCGTTATCACCGGTGGCGGCACTTATGAATATGATGAGGAAAATGTCAGTATTGGGCTGTCGTACCAGGCAACGGATCGATTATTTCTGTCTGGCAGCTATGGCCACTCCTGGCTCAAATACGACGTGATCAGCGACAGCGACTCTGATGTTTGGTCGGCGAATGCTGATTACGAAATTACCAGCAACTACACGGTGGGCACGGCCTACTCACAGAGTTACGTGGTTTCCGTCGATGAGGGCCCATCAGAATCGGACCGCCTTTCTGCTTATCTCCGATATGATGAACGCTTTATTGTCAACTTTACATTGTTTAAGCGTAGTAATGATTTTGTCGAAATCGATCGTGAAGATGACAGTTACGGTGGTGCGCTGGCGGGGGAGCTGCCGTTTAATGAAAAAACCGGCATAACCGGTCTTCTCCGTTATGAGAACTTCGATCGCACGGGAGGCTTTGAAGAAGAACAATACGATCGCTACAGCACCAGATTCTCCCTTTATTACGAGACACGCTTGGGGCGGGTCTCTGCCGGCTATACCTACAACCGCAACGATTCCGATGCCGATGGCGGAGACTATACGAACAATATTGTCTTCATACAGGCTTCGCTGACGTTTTGATCGGATAGGAGCTGTTTATGTACACAGAGTATTTCAACCTCAAGGTTAAGCCCTTTGAGTTAGTCCCCAATCCGGACTTTCTCTATCAAAGCCGCTCGCACAAAAAAGCCCTGAATTATCTCAAGTACGGGCTTCATGAGCGCGCCGGGTTTATTCTTCTGACAGGCGAGGTTGGCTCAGGGAAAACTACAATAGTTCGCAATCTTATCAACGATATGGGGAAAGATATTGCCCTGTCCATGCTCTTTAACACCAAGATTTCGAACAAGCAAGTACTGGCGATGATTAACGAGGATTTTGGCCTCAGTGTGAGCGGGAAAGACAAGATTACCTTGTTGAGGGAGTTGAATGACTTCCTGGTTGAGACCCATGCTCAAAATCGTCACGCTGTTGTTATCATTGACGAAGCACAAAACCTTTCGACTTCGGCCCTGGAGGAAATCCGTCTGCTCTCCAACCTGGAAGCGACAGATGCCAAACTCCTGCAAATCATCCTGGTTGGCCAACCCGAGTTGAAAAAGTCTATTGCATGTAATGAACTGCGTCAGTTACGCCAGAGGATCAGCGTTCACAGCCAGATAGACCCCTTAACACGTAGTGAAACAGAAGATTATGTTTATCATCGCTTGGAAAAGGCTGGCAACCGGGAGGCGATTTCCTGGGGTGACGGAACCTTTGATATTCTGTTTAAGTATAGCCATGGAACCCCACGTTTAATAAACGTATTTTGCGATTTCATCTTGTTGGCAGCCTGCGTCGAAGACACGAAGGAGTTGATCCTCGAGTTTGTCGAAGATGTCATCGGTGAGGTTTCATGGGATAGGCATGTTTCTGAAAACACCGACTACCATCCCACGACAAACGCTTTGTCTCGTTCCGACCTGGTGGAACGTTTAAGCGCTTACGAGCAAAAGATGGCCGCCCTTGAAGGGCTTTTGGTTCACCGGGATGAGATCAACCGTGAACTGCGGACGCACAAGGAAATGCTCAAAGAGATTCTTGAGATCCAGAAAAACGGTTTTCATCGTATGGAGGAAGGGCTGGAGCGGACCTGTCATCACCTGCAAATGTACCTGACAGGTTCTGCCGCAAATGATTCGCCAGAATCGAACGCTTCTGACGTCGAAGAGGCGGATGACATTGACAGCCTCCCCCGTAAAAACATGTTGCGCAAGTTGTTCAGTTGAAATCACGACAACCTGAGAGAGATATGCAAAACAGTATTGTTAATTATCTCAGTATAGATGTGGAAGATTATTTCCATGTGTCTGCTTTTGAGTCGATCTCTCCTCCCGGAAGTTGGTCAAACAGGGAATTACGTGTAGAAAAGAACACTGACAATGTCCTTTCCATTTTGAGCGCTAGCTCCGTCAAAGCAACATTCTTCGTACTCGGTTGGGTTGCGGAGCGCTGCCCGGACCTGGTCAGGCGGATTGCTTTCGACGGGCACGAGATTGCCTGTCATGGCTATGGTCATCAACGAGTTTGCAATCAATCCAGAGCAGAATTCAGAGAAGATATAAGGCGTAGCAAGCTTTTCCTGGAGGATCTCTCCGGTCAGCCCGTTTTAGGTTATCGTGCCCCCAGCTATTCGATTTCCAATGACACACTATGGGCTTTCGATGAATTGTGTGAGGCCGGTTATCTCTACGACTCCAGCATTTTCCCTATCCGTCATGACTACTATGGTATTTCCGACTGGCCACGTTTTGCCTCTCCTGCTGTGAAAGTGTCCGAGAACGTCTGGGAGTCGTGCAAAAAAGCCAATGGTGGAATGTCTATTATGGAGGTGCCGATCTCTACTGTGCAAATAGCCGGTAAAAATTTCCCGATTGCAGGTGGTGGATATTTTCGGCTCTTGCCTTATGAGGTGACCCGCGCGGGTCTTCAGCGTATCAATCGCAACGAAGGGCAGAATTTTGTTTTTTACTTGCATCCATGGGAACTGGACCCTGACCAGCCGCGTATGCATGGCGCCGGGTGGAAAAGCCGTTTTCGCCACTATTTGAACCTGCACAAAACCGAGGACCGGTTCTGGCGTTTGTTGAGTGATTTCAGGTTTGGCACAATCAGTAGAGGCCTGCAGCTCAACTAAAGTATCCGATTGTGAATAATATTGAAGGCCGTAGTAAATGTCATTCTTTGCGAGGCCTTATTTTTTTTCAAGAAAGACATAAATATCTGCTGAAACAGTCTCGTTAGGCAGATTAGTTAAACCATAGGGTTAACTGTTAAGGTTGTAGGTCTACATGCAGATTCGTATCGCTACATATGCCGACAGGGACAAATGGGATGACTACGTCATAAACCACCCTGAAGGAACAGCCTATCACTTGTTTGCCTGGCAAGAGGCGGTTGAACAAGCCTACGGTTTTAAGGGCATCTATCTGTTGGCTGAGACCGAATCCAAGCTGTGTGGTGTCTTGCCATTGATAGACTTCCGTATCCCTCTGGTTGGCAGGGCCATCATTTCTTTACCATATTGCGATGTCGGCGGTGTGCTTGCTGACTGCCACAATACCGAACAAGCTCTTACTAATTTCGCTTGCTCGATAGCGGAAGGCAACCATGCTGACATTAAATTACGCTCGACCCGGCCGCTTCCCTCGTTCGGGCAAAATCGAACCAACAAAGTCAGTATGATGTTGGATCTGCCAGACAATTCGGACGTGTTGATGAACAATTTCAAGTCCAAGTTTCGGCTTAAAATAAAGAAACCTAAACGTGATGGGTTAACTGTAACGCTTGGCAACATGGAGCTGCTTGATGATTTCTATTCTGTTTTTGCCAGGAACATGCGTCACCTTGGTTCGCCAGTACACTCACGCCTTTGGTTTAGTGCTGTCGTTTCTGCTTATGGTGAAAAAGCCAGGGTTGCAGTTGTCTATATGCCCGACAGGACCCCAGCCGCCGCAGGAATCATTCTTCTCCACCCTTCAAGAGTTTCAAATCCTTGGGCATCTTCGTTACGTCAATACAACAACATGAGACCTAATATGTTGCTCTATTGGGCTTTTTTAGCTTTTACTACTGACAACCGTTACCGACAGTTCGATTTCGGCCGTTCGACCCCGGGGGAGGGTACTTATAGTTTCAAAGAACAGTGGGGGGCCCGGCCGCAGTTGCTGTACTGGTACGATCTACCCACGGAAGCAACCAGAAAAAAGGCCAGCAAGGGAAAGTTTTCGCAGAACAATTCGTCTCCTAAGCGGCAGTTAGTGGCAAGTCTCTGGCAGAAGCTCCCTCAGTCGGGAACCGACTGGTTGGGGCCGAAAGTGAGGAAATACATTTCCCTATGAAGCCATCCAAAGTTCTTTTCATAGCGCACCGCATACCCTATCCGCCGAACAAAGGTGACAAGATACGTTCGTTCCATATGCTGCGCCATCTTACTGAAAACCACCGTGTTGCAGTCGCATGTATGATCGATGACTCCAGGGACATCGAATATATAGATGCACTGAATGAGATGGTCGACCAGGTGTTTTATGAGGTCCGTTCACCGTTTGCTATGAAAATGAAAGCGGTCGGTGCTGTTCTGAGCGGGGAGCCATTTACCAAGCCATGTTTCTACTCTGTCAACCTTCAGCGAAGCATCGATCGTTATCTTGATGACAACGATGTTCAAGCCGTCATCTGCTTCTGCTCATCATCCGCTGAATACGTTTTCCGTTCACGACACTATCCTGAATCTTTACAGAAGAAGGTTCTTCTGGCCGACATGGTTGATGTGGATTCGGAAAAATGGCGTCAATATGCGGAGCAGAAATCGGGTTTGATGAAATGGCTATACCGTCGGGAAGCTGAATATCTTAGACCCTATGAACAGAAGATCGCTGAGAGCTTTGACCGGACTTTTCTGGTCAGCGAGGAAGAGAAAAACGTGATGGCTCAAAGTGGTGCTGTCGACAAGGTCGAGGCTCTTTCAAATGGTGTGGATCTCGACTATTTCTCCCCAGAATCTCACCGGGGCAATGAAAACAGTTCAAAAAACAGGCTGGTATTCTCCGGTGCCATGGATTATTGGCCGAATATTGAAGGGGCCGTCTGGTTCGTAGATAAGGTGTTTCCTGCCGTGAAAAGCGCCGTTCCTGACGCTGTGTTCTGCATTGCCGGTCGCAACCCCCATGATGACGTCCTTGCACTACGTAAAATCCCGGGCATCGAGGTGACCGGAACAGTCCCGGACATTCGTGACTATCTCTCTGACGCAGCAATCTGTGTAGCCCCGCTGCAGATTGCCCGTGGCATTCAGAACAAGGTGCTGGAGGGGATGGCCATGCATAAAGCAGTGGTTGCCACATCGGGAGCGGCAACCGGCTTGAAGGCTGTTCCGGGCAGGGACATCATCGTCGCCACTGGCGAGACCCAAATGGTAGAAGCTATCATACGACTTTTGCATGACTCTGACGAAAGAAGGCAAATTGGGTTGAGTGCCAGACGTTATGTAGAGTGTGCCCATTCATGGGATGCCCATCTCGGCAGGATGAGTGAGTTGGTGGGCACAGACAAGTGCGCAGCTGTTTCGTGAGGTAATACAAATGCTCAGGGGAAAAACCATCATCTGTTTTGCCAGCAATTATGACGCGCCGCCGACCAGCAAGCACCATGTCATGCATCTGTTGGCCGAGAACAATGTGGTGTTGTGGGTCAATTATCATGCTTCCCGCACTCCGACTGCCAGTTCATCAGATATGAAGTACATATTCGACAAACTTCTTCAGGTTGTCTCCGGACTGAAGAATCCGCGCCCTAATCTTTATGTTTTGACACCTTTGGTCATTCCATTACCCGGTCACCGTTGGGCTCGTTGGCTAAATCGTCATCTTTTGATCAACCAAGTGCGGCTGTCACTGAACAGGATCAGAAAAGGGGTTGTTCAGCTTTGGTCTTTTACCCCTGACATTGCCTACGTACTCGGTCATTTAAAAGAGGAGAAGGTGATTTACTACTGTGTTGATGATCATGCCGCATTCACTGGTTACGATAAAAAACAGGTCTTGCGCGATGAAGAAGAGCTCTGCCGGAAGTCCGATCTTGTGATCACTACCGCTACGACACTTCAGAAAGCCAAGCAAGCCTGGAATCCGAATACCATCCTGGTGCCTCACGGCGTTGACTTCAAACACTTCAACAGGGCCCAAAGCGAAGAGTTCCCTTGTCCTGACGAACTCAAGGATATCCCCAAACCGCGTCTTGGTTTTTTCGGTCTGATCCGCGACTGGGTTGACGTGGACCTGCTGGCCCAGGTTGCCAGGAGAAGAGAAGATTGGAACTTTGTCCTTATCGGAGATGCTGATTCCAGCGTTGATCTTTCCCGTTACCGAGATATGCCGAATATGCATTTTCTGGGTCGTAAGCCATACTGCGATCTGCCGGCTTTCTGCCAGCATTTTGATGTAGGCCTTATCCCGTTCAAGGTTAATGATCTGACTTATGCCGTAAATCCCATTAAATTGCGCGAATATCTTTCTGCGGGGCTGCCAGTGGTTTCGACGCCAATGCCGGAGGTCCAGCTCTACGATCTACTTGTTGAAATCGCCGACACTGCCGACGGGTTTCATCGTTCAATCGAAGCCTGTCTGAACAACTCAGAGAACGATCGGGCAGCACGGGTCACTGCAATGTCCAGGGAGACCTGGGACATCAAACTCGAGGAAATTGCAGCGGGATTATGAAAATACTCTCCTTCTCATACTGTTTTCCCAATCCGGTCAATCCGACCTGGGGAATGTTCGTTTATCAGCGACTCAAGGCTCTGGCTCAGAAGGCGGACGTGCAGATTTGTTCGCCTCACCCCTGGTTTCCGCTCCTGAAAGGCAAGACAGACAGTTTATCAAAAGACAACTTTCCAGACTTGAATGTGCATCGGCCTGACTTTTTTTATATCCCGGGCATTCTTAAAGACTCTGATGCCTGGTTTTATTGCCGAGGACTTCGTCATTGGCTCAAAACTGTATGCAAGACATGGCCGCCCGATGTTTTAGATGCCCACTTTGTCTGGCCGGACGGCGTTGCCGTAGCCGAGCTGGCACGTCAATTCAACATTCCTTACGTAATTACCCTGCGGGGCAAGATCTATGAGTGTTTGAAGTCCGGGTCGCAGCTCAAGCAGTGTGCCAGAGCGCTTCAAGGGGCTTCCGCTGTTATAAGTGTTTCATCAAGAATGGCTGAGGAAGCGCGTAAGCTTGGCGTTGATGACAAACGACTGCATGTTATTGCCAACGGCGTCAATCGTACGCATTTTCTTCCTCGTAATAAGATGGAGTGTCGCAGACAGCTCTCCTTGCCTGAACAGGGGAGATTGTTGGTAACCGTCGCTCATCTCGGTCACCGCAAGGGCCATCATGAGGTGATTCAGACTCTCGCAAGTCTTCCGGATGATGTCAGCCTGGTTATTGTGGGTGGTGCTGCCCAGGGTGGAACTATTAGTGAATTGCAAGCCGTGGCCCGGCGGTTCGGTGTTGAGTCGCGGGTCATTCTTCCCGGGCCAAAGCCGTATGACCGCATTCCACACTATTTCTCTGCAGCTGATGCCAGCGTATTGGCGTCCTACCGAGAAGGCTGTCCGAATGCGGTCCTCGAAAGCCTGGCGTGTGGAACGCCGGTTGTCGCTACTGATGTTGGTGCTGTTCCGGATATCCTCCCGGTTCCTGTCGCAGGAAGAATTGTCCCTGTTCAGCAAGTCGAGCCATTGCGCAAGGCGATTGCTGAAGTTCTTGATACAGAGTGGGTTGCCGAAGAGGTCGTCAACAAGAGTGGTGTACGCAGTTGGGATGAAGTGGCGGGGGATGTGCAGAAGGTTATGAAGAAGGTGCTAAGTACTGAGTGCTGAGTGCTGAGTGCTGAGTGCTGAGTATTATGAACTAAGCACTAAGAACGAAGCACTAAGAACTGTGTTTTCCGGAGCTCCAATGCAACAGGTTAAACCGATCAATCATAAACTCGTTCAAAATGATCGAAATCGTCGTGTCCTGGCGATAGTTGGTGATACTCAAGTTGGTTTGTGGGTTGTGCGCAGTATGGCGCGCAATGGCCTGGAAGTGCATGCCATTACTAATACGGTTCAGGGGCAATCCGCTCACAGTCGTTACTCCACCAGCTCCTGGCTGCTCGACAACAATCCGAGCAAACCTGAATTCGCCGATGAGATTATACAACTTGCAGTGAAGCTTGATGTCGGTTCGATCATGCCAGTTTCTGAAGGCTTTCATAATGCACTGATTTCTCTTCGTGATCGCCTCGACAAATCTAACATCCACTTGTTCTCTCCCTCGCGTGAAAACTTTGACAAAGCGACTGACAAGGATTATGTCCACCAGCTTTGTCTCAATCTCGGCATTCCGGTTGCTAAGGGGATGTGCCTGGATGAACTGATGGATAAAGACCCGGAAACAACCTTGCAATATCCACTCGTGCTGCGGACCAGGAAACAGAACGTGGCCGGCGGAAAGGTTCCGCTAAAGGCGGCTTACGCACGCAACCTGGATGAACTGTTGCGTTGGCATCAACAATTTGAGGATTTTGCCGACAACGTTATCGTCCAGGAATACCATCCCGGTGCTGAAGAGCATGTGCAGATCCTCATGCATGACGGTGAAATGTTCATGACTGGTGATTATATCGGGGAACACCACATGCCCCTTGCCGGCGGAGTGACTGTGCAGCGCATCAGCTGCCACCACCAGCCTGTCATCGACGATACGGTTAAGTTGTTGCAGGCGCTTAACTGGCAGGGCATTGCCGGAGTGCAGTTTCATTACGACCC
>CAZXBD010000101.1:0-1616 GCA_964638305.1 uncultured Geobacteraceae bacterium
ATCTCGTTATGCTTGATGCTGTATTACCACTACTATCTATAGGTAGATGTCCTGGTAGATTACCACGGGGATTGGGTGCACCGTGGTTTTTTATCGGGCGTAGATAGTATGTGGTTTCAGAATCAACCATTCATTAGAGCCTCTTGCAAAACTCGCCATCGAAGATGATTTACTGGCTGAAAAGCCAGGAAAAGAAGGGTCCCGATCCTTCCTGGTGTTAAAATCGGTTTGCACACCAAACCAAAAAGGACCGGGAAATGAATCAACTACGAGAGTCATTATCGCAGTATTGGCTAAACATTCAAGGGTCACTTTTCCCTTGGTTGAAAGAGGAACTCGGCGAGCTGACAGAAAAGCAGCAACAGCTGGTCATGACATTGGAATTGGTGCGGTTGGAAGAATTTCTCAGTACGCCATACGGTCTGCCCGGACGCCCGCCCGCAGACCGCACAGCCATCGCACGCGCTTTTGTTGCCAAGATGGTTTTTACCATGCCGACCACAACGGTATTGATCGATCGGCTGGAATCAGATCCGCAGTTGCGGCGCCTCTGTGGCTGGGAGCGCAAGAGCGCTATTCCGAAAGAATGGACCTTTTCCCGAGCCTTTACGGAATTTGCCGAAAGCCGGCTGCCGGAACGTGTACACGAGGCGCTGATCCACAAGAGCTACGCGGGCGAGATCGTGGGGCATATCTCCCGGGACTCGACGGCCATCGACGCGCGCGAGAAGCCGGTGAAGAAAGTGGCCAAGACCGAGGAGGCGAACACACCCAAGAAACGGGGACGGCCGAGAAAAGGCGAAGAGCGTATCAAGGAGCCGACGCGCCTGGAAAGGCAGATCGACGGGATGAGCCTGACGGAGATGCTCGATGACTTGCCGAAGGCCTGCGACGTGGGGACGAAGAAAAACAGCAAGGGCTACAAGAGCAGCTGGACCGGTTACAAGCTCCACATTGATGCGGCAGATGGCGGTATCCCCATCAGCTGCATCCTGACATCGGCCACCAGCCACGACAGCCAAAGCGCGATCCCCCTGGCAACCATGACGCGCCGGCGAGTCACCAACTGTTATGACCTGATGGACAGCGCCTATGATGCGCCACAAATCCATGACTACAGCCGACAGTTGGACCATGTCCCACTGATCGACATTCACCCGCGCAGAAACAAGGCGCTGAAGGAAGAGTTGGCGAACGAGAACAAGCGGTGCAAAGCGGCCAACTACCAGACAGCCGAAGCACAACGCTACAATGAGCGCAGCACTGTGGAGCGGGTGAACGGACGTTTGAAAGATGAATTTGGCGCGCGCTCAGTACGGGTACGCGGACATGCCAAGGTGATGTGCCACTTGATGTTCGGCATCCTGGCGCTGACCGCTGATCAACTGCTGAGTTTTGTCACGTAGCCTGCCCCTGACGAATCAGGGCAGTGTGACGGCAAGGCATTAATAAGGCGCCACGGGAGCTTTTGCCCAAGATTGTACGGTAGCGGCTATTTGCACGGCTAAACCGCCAGAACTGCAGTGTATGGGTTTATTTTTTCGATTAATGGATTCGCCGATGCGAATCATTGCTTATTATGGCCGCTGAGGTCTGTGAGTTTTGCAAGAGGCTCA